>CASFSH010000021.1 GCA_949297205.1 uncultured Bacillota bacterium
ATCCATTTCCCAATGACCGTATTCTTCTCGACTCTCTATTTCTTCATCTCTTTGGCTTATGCTTATTCCTTTTTTGTTATTTGTAGCTGTCCTGACTTCGTTATACTTACGCTTTTTACTTTCTTTTTTCACAGGTAAATGCTTGTTGCTTAAATTGGGGAACAATCCTTCATCAATGTAATTATATATCGTTTTATATGAAATTGTTGTTTTGAATTTTCCGCTATTTTTTATGAATTCTGCAGTTGCATAAGGCGACATCTTCTCATCTATGATAAGTCTTTCTATTTCTTTTACAAGCTCATAATCATTGCCTATTTTGAGCATTGGTCCTTTGCTCGTACTTGCATAATCGTGTTTTTGCTGCCCTATATCGGCACTATATTCTTTCCTTGTTGTAAGGTCTGTATTAAGCAACTCCGTCATTCCTTTAGATAGTTCTCTGCGTACAGTCCTTCCGGAACATCCTATTTCCAATGCTATCTTCTCGGATTTCATACCAATTTTGCTTAATGTTTCAATTTTTATTCTTTCTTCGTAATTTAGGTGTTTACCTTTTCTGTTTTTTGTGGTATTATTTATTTGACTCATATTGATTACTCTTTTCTATGTTTAGTTTGGTCACTTAACATTATATCAGAGTTCTCAATATGAGTCATCTTTTTTGGTCATTTTATTTTACAACTTTTTATATTTTAAAAAAATAGCTTTTTATTATTGACTTTATATTATATTTGTGCTATAATTATACTGTTGTATTTTTGAAATACCTATATTTGGAGATGTATCGAAGTGGTCATAACGAGCACGATTGGAAATCGTGTTGTCCTTAACCGGGCACGTGGGTTCAAATCCCACCATCTCCGCCAAATTCGGAACGGTAACTGTAATAGGTCACCGTTCTTCTTTTATAGGTTTCGATATATGAACTTTTGTAACAAAATCCCATTTAAAAACATTTTTGAAAATCATCTTCGACAATAAAGGGATAGTTTCTTTTATCAAGGAGAAAAATGACATGAAATATTTTGATTATTTAAAAAATCTTGCCATTGCAGTTATTGATAAATGTACATTTATCAAAGATACAGAATATGGCGGTAAATTAGCTTTGTTGTACCCGTCAGGCGATGAAAAATATCCCAGTTTTTGGATGAGAGATTGTGCAATGATGGCCGAGAGCGGTCTGATTGAAAATGACTTTTTTAAAAAATATGTAGAAATTATAGCTGAGTATGGACAAAATTCAGATATTCAAATATATTTAAAAAATGGTTTAATTGTACCTCCGTTTGCTGTAGCCGACCATATAAACCTAAATGGGAAACCGGTATTTTTCCCCGGCACTTACAGTGATACTGCTGATCAGGGGAACGGCAATTATGGATTTTATCCTCCGTTTTGCGACAATTATTATTTTATTTTAATGACATATTATTACATTCTTCAAAGTTCTGATACAAAGATTCTGGAAAATAATTACAATAATTTTAAACTTATAACACGGCTAAAAAAAGCTTTTGAAGGATATAATGTAGATAGAAATACTGAGTTGTGCTATAGCCTAAGTGACAAATATACAGTGGATTGGGGATTCACTGACAGTGTAAAAAAAAGCGGATATCTGCTGATGCCATCTCTTTTAAGATATAATGCAGCGTGTGCAATGGAAAAGCTTACCGGAGAATACATATACAAATTGACAGCCGAAAAAATCAAAAAAATATTATTCTTACTTTTCTTGATGAAAAAAGTGGCTGGATGTATTCTGCAACAGGTTTTTGCAAACAGCATGATGTATGGGCTACGGCATATGCTGTATATCTCGGTTTAACAGATAATATAAATACAATTAAAGCCATTGCTTCATCATATATCAGTAAAACGGCGGTAGAAGATGGATATATAAGACATATTCTCACTACTGAAGATTTTGCTGTAAATACTGCTTGGGAATGTACCAAAACAAAGTATAATTCATATCAGAACGGAGCCTACTGGTCAACACCGCTTGGGTGGTATTTAACGGCACTGTATAAATATGATAAAACATTATGCGAAAAAATTACAGAGGATTTTATTAATCATACCGAAAAGTATAAAAACCAAGGTGCACCGTATGAATGGATTAGCAAAAATACAATAAATTTCAGTGGAAAAATATACGGAACTTCAGGTGTTATGCCTTACATAGGATTAAAACATATATTGGAAAGTAATTCAACAAAATAATTGTAATCAAAATAAAATATTAAACCATAAAAAAACTTGTTTTCGAAATAAAAACGAACACAAGTTTTTTATTATATTTGTTTTTTTTACCAATCCGAACAACAGTATGTTTTATAGCATTTTCATCAATTTAATATATTTTCTGACTAAATATAAACCCAGTGTCATAAAACTCCAAAGTTGACTTATTGAATATTAATGTATGTAACTTCTCACCTTCCATTATCCAATCATTATAATCTCTGTATGTAAAAATAAGTGATTCGCCTGTATCTTCCAGCTGCATTTCTCCAACATTAGTCTGCTGTAAATAACAGCATGCCATTTTCTTACATTATTTTATTATATGCCTTATCCATCATAACTGTCAAAGCAACCGCATCATCTATACCGCAGTCCCCGTCTGCTTTATTCGTCAGAAACTGTACCAGCGGTGAGGGGAGTTCCTCCTCCAAAGGCACATCCACCCATTCTTCCTGAGTTTTTAATGTTGCTTTCATAACCTTGTTATCAACCATTTTAACATACCCGTTTTCTCCGCCTATTTCCAAAACGGCCGGACAGCATTTTGAAACAAAGCCTGTTTCGTTTAAAGCAATAGCACCATCGGTATATGACATCATAGTAACAGCGTTATCCTCCACATTATCTTTATTTTTTGGATTTTCGCAGGCTATTGTAAAAGCAGATGAAAATATTTCAGGCATACCCAAAAACCAGTATGCAAGATACATACCATGTGCGCCTAAATCCATCATAGCACCGCCGCCGCACTGTTCTTTTGAATAAAAATGAGCCGGAAGCCAACCGTCGATACTTCCGCCGTGACAGTTGCGGTATCTGAAATAATTTATCTTTCCCAGTTCTCCGCTGTCAGTAATTTTCTTTACGGTACGGACAGGAGCATTGTATTTTTTTACCATGGAAATAACAAAATTCACCTTGTTATTTTCTATCTCCTCTTTGATTTTTTGACTGTCCTCAGGATTTATGGTAAGTACCTTTTCGGTAAAGATATGCTTTTTTGCCTGTGCGGCTTTTATAATATAATTAGTATGAAGATTTGTTGAGGAGCATACTATAACACCCTCTGCCGAACTTTGCAAAAGTTCTTCTAAACATTCAAATTCCTTTAATCCCCATTTTTCACAAAATTCTTTTCTTTTACTTTCATTCTCATCATATACTCCCACAACTTCACCATATTTCATTGCGGTTTTTAAATAATCTTCAGTATGAACGTGCCATACGCCTAAAATTGCTGTTTTCATTAAAAAATACCACCTTTTATATAAATTTTATTATTATTACTAATGTTATCTTATTTCTTATTCTCCCAAATTTTGTCAGGAAACATTGGAGTATTCAATAAATCTCCCGGTTCTATGTTCAAAGCATCAGCTATATTATATAATACCTCAAGTGAAAAGGGACGTACAATATTAGGTGCTTCAATAGAACTTATGTGTGAACGGCTAACTCCTGACTTTTCCGCCAATTGCTCCTGAGACATCCCTCTCATCTTTCTGAGTGCCGCAATTGCTATACCAAGTTGTATAAATCGGTCTCTGTTTTTAAATTCAACTGATTTTGCCATAAAAACCTCCCGAAATTATTATTTTTTTGTTTTATTATAAAATAATTATATATAATAGTCAGTATTTATCATTGAGCATTAATCTTATATTTTGAGCAATAGTATAATATATCATGTGTTTTTTTAATTTATTGAGCAAATAAAAATTAGTTAATGAGAAGATTATAAAAATTATTTGTCAACAAAATATTACGAAACTTATTATTCAAAACATATAGTCAATTCAGGTAAAGCTGATTATGTCGAAAGAAACAAAGAAATGATCAACAAAAGTGACTTCTGTATAATCTATTATAATAAAAACTATTCATCTCCAAGAAAAAAATTCAGTCACATAGATTTAACAGCTTATCAATCTAACGGCGGCACAAAAATTGCATATAATTATGTTTTAAAGAAAAATAAAACAATTATAAATATTTATGATAAATTAACAAATTCATGATAGTTATTTTAGTTTTATTCCTGCAAACTTTTTTATTTCATATAATCATTACATATATTCTATTCTAACATTTAAATAGGCTGTTGCAAAACTCAATAAGTTTGCAACAGCCTATTTGTGCTTTATAAAAATAGCGCAAAACAAATGAAACGAAATGACATAACTCCTTTGCCCGAAAATGTCGCTAATACGTCATATAGTAAATTTCATTCATAACATAAAACGAATTATATCCGATTTATATGGTCTGTACATTTTACTATATACCATTTTAATTATTATATCCCATTAAACAATCTTATACCGTAAATACCGGCAGGACTTCCGTAAGAACCCTTTATAGTAATTTCTATTTTTTCTATATCTTCAGCATCTATTTTATACTTAGGTGCTCTTAGATAATTATCCTCTTCCTCTATTGTTTTTTCTCCGTTTTTATCCTTTATTCTGATTGTATATTCCTTTGCAAGAGTTTTATGCGGAGTTGTTATCTTTTCATCAACATCAAGGCTGTCATCAAAAATAACAGAAAGATATTTTGCATCAACAGGCTTTATTGCTGTTAATGTGAGAGTATGAGGTGCAGTATTTTCAGGCATCCATATATTCTGATGGCCATATGGTCTTGCATATCCGTTTACTGCATTATATGCACCAAAAACATGCTGCTGCGGAATTATATTCTTAAATAATATATTTCTTGTTTTTTCGTACTGATGATCGGTATAATTCCATTCAAGACCCTTCGGCAGAGGCATACTGTCATGGTTCTTTTTGTCATGATTTTCAGGAGTATGCATTCTCAAAGTAACAGCACCCATTACTCTATTCTTCGAAACAGCAACTTCAATATCGTCATTTTTTAAAAGTGTAATGTAAACCTTTGAATCTGCTGAAACATTGCTGCTGATTGGCAATGTAAACCATGTATTTTCTGTTTTTTCAAGCTTGATACTTTCCTCTTTTATTACTTCAGATGGAATATAAGTTTCGGGATGTACACCACCAAGAATTTTATATTTTAATACTGTGTCTTTTAAAACTTTAAATTCCATATCTATGGAATCAATATTTTCAGTATCGGACATCAGTGCAAGACAATAATCTCTTTCAAGCGGAATAAACTCCGAAAAATCCGTATTTTCATATTTCATTTCACTTGTTGCTGTTGCCGTGAAATTTTCATGTTCACTGTCATACAAATGAAGTATTGTCTGATCGTCATATAAAAGTTCATGCTGTAATTCTTTAATAACATTGCTGTTTGCTACTTCACGAGGTGTTATATCGTATTTTTTACAGAAATATGCACACGTTCCCACAGCCTGACCAATAGCACCGCAGGTTGCCATAACTCTTGTTGAACCCAGTGCGATATGTGTAACGCTTATATCTCTTCCCGCAAGCATAAGATTATCTATATCCTTAGAATACATTGATCTGAAAGGAATGTTATATGTCCCTGTTACCGGGACAAAATTTGATGCAGGAGCTTCATCATATATACCCTTAACAGCATGAATATCCATAGGCCAACCGCCTATTGCAACAGAATCCTCGAAATTAATTTTATTTTCCACATCATTTTCATTGAGAATATAATCACCGATAAATCTTCTTGATTCCCTCGTTCCTGCCTTAGCAAATACGTGCTTTAAATATTTATTTTTTGCCTCAGGGTATTTCCCGCTGTTTTTAATATAATCCCATATTCCGTAAATGAGTTTTCTCATTTCATCTTCTGTTTTATTATGATCATGCAATATATCAAGATGTCCTCCGTATTCATATGCCCAATGAGGACCGTTTGGAGAAAATCCCCGGAAATTCTCAGGCTTATTTATATCCTTGAAAAAACTCAGTTTTGTAACATCATGTGCAAACTTTGGCGGCTTATACTTTATTTCATGGTCGGCAGTGCCCACTTCAAAGTAAACAGTATTGCCCATAGTACATTTGTCTGCTTTTTCCGGTGCCCAATATTCATTAAATTCATCTTTTCCTTCTCTGCCAATCATAAAAGATGCACCAGCTGTCAACGCAAGAGTTCCGTTACCGGTGGAATCTATGTAATTATCCGCAACAAATGAATATACTTCATTATTTACACAATGTCTCGCAATACATTTTGTGATTTTTTTATCGGTAACTTCACAGTTTTCAACAAGGACATTTAACATTAATCGTATATTTTTTTCGTTATATATAAAGTCAAAGAATACCGCGTCTGATAAAGCCCCTTCACCATATCCCTGTGTTTCGTTATACTTCAGTTTCATAAGTCTTATTTCCTCAACAAGACCACTTTCTTTTGCATATATTGCCGGATTCAAACCATGGTGAGAAGACCCAGATATTCCTATTCCGATTTCACTTGAAGCGTTGCCACCCAAAACAGAACGGTCGTTTATCAATATTACATCAAGCCCCTTTCGTGCGGCGGCAACCGCAGCACACATTCCGGCTATACCGGCACCTGCCACAAGCAAATCACATCTGTATTCTGTCATTTGAACCGTTTCTCCCTTCATTCATTATGAATTACTTTATAAAATATTAAAAATCCAATTTATATTTTTGCTATAGACGTAATTGTATCATAACTGATTTTGTTTGTCAATATTTTAAAAACAACATGCACGGAAATTTCATAGCTTATTACAGCTTTATTACATCAAGAAAAGAATTATCATTGAGCAGACAGGACAGCATAAACTTTTTAATGGATTTTTTGTGTTTTGTTTGCTCTTTGTAATTCCTGTGTATAGCTAAAGCGTTTTTTCTGAACATATTCAATGATTTTTGCCCATTTTCAGATATAACTCTACAGTTATCTTCATTAAATACTACATCTAACTGCCAATGCAGGCTCTCTATTTTCCAATGTTTTCGAACTATATCCAAGAATTTTTCGGCTGTTGATGTTAAACTGCTAATATAAAAACTAACTTCTGTTGTTGTTCCTTTGTCATTGGTTACTTTACGCTGTAATGCAAATATAGTCTTTAATCCATTCCATTCATCAATTCCATCCAACCAGCTTATATCTTTAAAAACATAGCAAGTTCTGACCTCGTGTCTTTCTCGATTCTTTTCACTCACTGAAGCTTTTTCGCTGTCAAATTCTCCGTTAAGTATGCCACCAAAGTAAAGCTTTACATCATCATATAATTGTTTTTGATTAGCTTTCAGACAAATACAGTAATCACCATTGTTTTTTATAATTTTTGAAACAGTTTCTTTTTGACAATGTTCTGCATCAGCTGTTACTATTTTGTTTTCAATGTTTATTAAGTCAATCAATTCCTGCACACATGGTATTTCGTTGCTCTTGCTATCAACAGCTAATTGTCCGATGCTTATTCCGTTTTCAACCATATACGCGGTTACAATCCTAAGTCCTCGTGTATAACTCTTCATAGTATCGGTACTGCATATCGCCTTGCCGTCAATAGCGATAATATCACCATTTTCGCCTATAAGCTCTTTCATGATATTCACAATACATACAGCTAACAGCTCTGCATTCACCATACTCAAAATACGACTTACGGTTGATTCGGATGGTATTTTGTTTATTCCAAAGTTCTTAGACAGCATTGCCCTCTTTTGCTCTCCGTATTCAACTATATCTGCTATTGTATCTATTCCGCACAGAGTAGCACACATTATCAAAATCAGCACATCTGTCAGTTTGTGCTTTACATCACATTGACATCTTTCGTCTATTAATTGGTTGAAATTTTGTACTATTATATCTTTCATAACTCATCACCAATTATATTTTACAACATTTGTAACATTATTGCAATAAGCTATGAAATTTCCGTGCTTATTTACAGTCATATCTTGACAAAACTTGCAAAAAGCATTATACTATATTAATATAACAGAAAAAAATAAAAGAGGTATTATAATGAATTATAGAGAATATATTGCTTCACGTCTTGAATCCATAACAGGATTATCCTGCGAAGAAATCAAAAAAGTAATAGAAATTCCGCCTGATCCGAAAATGGGCGATATGGCATTTCCCTGCTTTATTTTGGCAAAAACTTTAAAAAAAGCACCGCCGTTAATTGCAAACGAGCTGATGTCTGAATTAAATAATGACATTAAATTTGAAAAAGTTCAGGCAGTAGGGCCTTATTTGAATTTCTTTTTTAACCGCGCAGAATTTGAAAAAGATGTTTTAACAAGGGTAAAAGAATCAAAAGGTTCTTTTGATAAATCGGAAGAAGGAAAAGGGAAAACCGTTTTGGTTGAGTATTCATCTCCAAATATTGCAAAACCTTTTCATATAGGTCATCTTTTTTCAACCGCAATAGGCAATTCATTGGCACGAATATATGAATATTTAGGATATGACGTAAAAAGACTTAATCATCTCGGAGATTGGGGAACTCAATTCGGAAAACTTATCTGTGCATATAAAAGATGGGGTGATCCGAAAGTAATTGAAAAAGATCCTATTAATGAATTACTTAAAATATATGTTAAATTCCATGAAGAAGCGGAAAAAAATCCTGCTCTTGATGATGAGGCAAGAGAATATTTCAAACTTCTTGAAAACAACGATCCTGAAACTACCAAGCTATGGCAGTATTTCAGAGATGTAAGCCTTAAAGAATTTAAAAGGGTATATGATATGCTTGGTGTGAGTTTTGACTCATATGCAGGTGAAAGTTTTTACGGTGATAAAATGCAGGAAGTTGTAGACATTCTGAGAGAAAAGAATTTGCTCACCGAAAGCGACGGTGCGCAGGTTGTCATGCTTGATGATATGAATATGCCTCCATGCATCATTTTGAAATCAGACGGTGCAACAATTTATGCAACAAGGGATATTGCCGCCGCATTATACAGGAAACGCACATATGATTTTTACAAAAATATCTATGTTGTGGGAACCCCCCAGGCACTTCATTTCAGACAGATATTCGAAGTTATGAAAAGAGCCGGCTGGGATTGGGCAAATAACTGTATTCATGTAGGTTTCGGTCTCGTTAAATTTCCTGATAAAAAATTGTCTACAAGACATGGTGATGTTGTTTTTCTTGAAGATGTTTTAAATGAATCAATTCAGAAAACGCGTGAAAAAATTGAACAAAGCAATCCTGACATAGGGGATAAAGAAGAAGTGGCAAAGAGAATAGGAATAGGCGCTATTTTATACACCTTCCTCAAAAACAACCGTGAAAAAGATATTGTCTTCTCATGGGACAGTATGCTTGATTTTGAAGGCGAATCCGCACCTTATGTTCAGTACAGCTATGCAAGAGGAAGAAGTATTCTCAGAAGATGCAATACCGATTTCTCCAATCCGGATTTTTCAAAAACAACTTCCGACGAAGAGTATGAACTGGTAAAACAGATAAATGCTTTCGGTAATGCTGTTTCTGATGCGGCTGATAAAAACGAGCCATTCTATATAACCAGATATGTGACAAACCTTGCAAAGTGCTTTAATAAATTTTATAATACCCATCCCATATTAAAAGGCGATGTTGATGTCCAAACGCAAAAAGCAAGGCTTGCCATTGTTGATGCAGCAACACAGGTTATAAAATCAGCATTATATCTTCTCGGAATAGAAACAGTTGAAAGTATGTAATATCTTTCTTAAAATAAAACAAAACCGCAGAATTCGAAAATCTCGGATCTGCGGTTTATTTGTATTAATATATTTGCTATCAGCAAACACCCTGTGCCATCATAGCATCTGCAACCTTCATGAAGCCTGCAATATTTGCACCTGATACAAGGTCTTTTTTACCGTTAAATGATTTGCCGTATTCATCAGCAGCAGCTGCCGCATTCTTATAGATAGTAACCATAATATCGTGAAGTTTTGCGTCAACTTCTTCAAAAGTCCATGACAGTCTTTGTGAGTTCTGGCTCATTTCAAGTGCTGATGTAGCAACACCACCGGCATTTGCAGCCTTACCCGGAGCAAAGTATACACCGTTAGTCTGTAAATATTCTGTAGCGTCAAGAGATGTAGGCATATTTGCACCTTCAGCAACTAAGATACAGCCGTTAGCAACCAATGCTTTTGCATCATCAATCAACAATTCGTTTTGTGTAGCACATGGGAGAGCAATATCACATTTAATTGTCCAGATACCCTTGCCTTCTGTGTATTTAGCATTAGGTCTGT
>CASFSH010000022.1 GCA_949297205.1 uncultured Bacillota bacterium
ACGTGAAAAATAAGCGGCGCATCTTGCCCTTTATCGGAGCTTGAAGTATCAACATACGTCGGCGCTCCTCAAAAGAGCAATCTGCTTGCTTCTTTTCCACGTTGGATTTGTGCCGCCGAATGGCGGCGGAATGGAGATTAATATGATAAAGGGCTATCATGTAGAATTAGGTAATCTTGTTACTTTATAAAACTAAAAGGTTTTGTGTGAAATTACTTGACAAAAAGAATAATATATTTTTAATAAAATATAAAATTAGACAAAATAATATAATGAGAACACTGTAATATTTAAAAATTTTTATTTTTGTAAAAAGAAATTTAACATTATAATAACAATAATTTCAATATGTTTACAAAATTGCAACATATATAAAAATTGTATATATATCGTATAAAAATATTAGATAATTTGAAAAAAAAAACAAAAAGGTATTGACAAATAATGGAAAACAGTTTAAAATATAGCATAGTTGATAAAACAATATCTAAGTCTAAATAATTTAGGAGGATGAAGTAATGACTAAGAAGATTTTAGCAAGTGCATTGGCTGGTTTAATGATTCTTTCATCAGCAAGTGCATTGGCATGTAACAATGATAGCTTTATAGGCTATGACATTGCTGATGCTCAGGGAAGATACGGTAAAATCTATTACTGCCCTGAAGTTGGCAAAAACATTATTGACGGCTATGCTTCAACTGTTGAATGGGTACACGCTTTTTATGAAGCTGAATATCCTCACAAAGAAGTACAGACATTGGTTCTCGACGGCAAAGATACCGGCTTAACAAGATATTCCGGAAATTATGCTAATGCTGCTGTAGAATTAAGACCTGATTTCTGGGAAGCAAAAGCTCCATATGATGTATATCACAGATTATATTCAAGCTTAGAGGGCGGTGCTTATAAGCCATCTACTGTTGTTGGATATGCTGGATTACAGGAAGATATTAAAGTTTCTTACCCTGTAGTTGGTTTTGACAGATTCGTTGTTGTTAACGGAGAAGTTATGAACTATTATAATGTATATAATGCATTACAGAATCAAGTAACAGGTGCTCCTGTAGGTTATACCGAACTTGACAGCTTAATTGATCAATATTATAATGCTGTTACAGATGCAAACGGTCAGTTCACAGAAGCATTCTATGCCGGTGAAGAAGATGACTGGAAATATGATATGTTCTATAATGCAATTCCTCAATATACTTGGGAAACATTAGAAGGACCTAACTATTACACAGGTGAAACTCAGACAGTTGTTCCTATGCAGATATTAGGTGACAAACTTGATGAATATTCAAAGAAGAGCAATGCAACAGGATATCATCCTGAATATTATGATGATGTAATTGCTGCAAAGACAAGAAATTCACAGGATGTTAAATGGGTAACTGTTTGTTATGAAAAAGAATATCCTTACAGAATTTATCAAGTATTGTGCGTAAACGGCGTATTGTTAAACGGTGCTGCTGTTAAAACTCCTGCTGAAGGACAAAAGAAAGTCGGAGAAACTGTTGTTGCTACATATGATATGAATGTTCTTGATGGTGTTGACAATGTTTACACAAGCGGATCATTCGATAATGATGAAAGACATCAGGTAAATGATTATGATCTGAAGACTGAAACATATACAGATTATACAAATGCATTGTACTATGACAGATATAATATCTTCTCAAACAATAACTTTGCTGTAGAACAATATGATATGATTCCCGGTATGGATGTATCAACAGTTCAAGAAGGTTATGAAGATACAATTACAATGACACAAAATGTATTGGAAGATAAGACAACTAACTTACCTTATGTATTTAGATATACAGGCGGTGTTGCTCATCCTACAGTAGAATGGAAAGTTGCTTGGCCTGAAGCTGAATATCCTTACACAATCTATGAAGAGAAGTACTTAGACGGACGTCCGACAGGAATCTATCGTTCAACTGAAACATCGGCTGAAGCTATTCCTTCAGTATCAGAAGCTAATCCTAAGGTTGGTAATGGTATCAGAGTATTAAAGGTTACTTTATCAGGTGACAATATTCAGGATTCTTGCCTGCATGATGCATTAATAGCTAAAGGTTATAAGTTTATTGTTAACGGACAAAATGTTTCTTACTGGAGCGTTCCTGCTGTAATTTATCCGGGACACGCATTCCAGGGCAGCGGATCATTCTATTTCGGACCTAACAATGAATATGTAACAGAAGTTATTGAAACAGGATTTGAAGAAGCTCAACAAGCATTATTAGGTAAATAATAACAAAGATTTAGACTTAGTTATTAACTAATTTAATAAAAACTGAAAGGAACGGATTTATTCTGTTCCTTTCTTTTAATTAAAAAGGAGATTTTACTGATTATGATTCATTCGTTTTTATTAATCGGACAATCCAACATGGCAGGAAGAGGAGAAATAACGGATGTAAAACCTATAGATAATCCAAATATTAAAGTGTTGAGAAACGGAAGATGGCAGAATATGTATATTCCGGTAAATCCTGATCGTGTATTTTCAGGGGTAAATCTTGCGGAAAGCTTTGCAGATATGTATTCAAAGGAACATAACACACAAGTAGGTTTAATCCCTTGTGCTGACGGAGGAACATCTCTAAACCAATGGAGAGAAGGTGGATTGCTGTTTGATAATGCAATTTATCAAACAAGATTGGCATCAAGAACCTCGACGGTAGCGGGAATTTTATGGCATCAGGGAGAAAGTGATTGCGAAGAAGATTTATATCCTTTTTATGAAGAAAAATTAAAGAAGATAATTAATGCATTCAGAAAGGAAAAGGAATTGCAGGACATACCTTTTATGGTGGGAGGATTGGGAGATTTTCTTGTATATGGAGGCCGAGAGTCGTACAAAAATTACACACATATAAATGATGCATTAAAACATATAGCAAATGAGTGTAATATGGTACGGTTTGTGTCAGCATCAGGACTGAAATCAAAACCTGATAATCTGCATTTTAATGCCAAGGCTTTAAGAGAATTTGGTATCAGATATTATAATGAATTCAAAAAAATTGAAAATAAAAATATTGTATTTACAGAAAAGCCGGATCCTGATGATATTTTCAGAACAGAATTAGAGCTGCTGTAAATGAATTAAAAGGATTTTTATATAATAAATTCTGATTTCGCTGATTATAACATAGCGGAAACACGACGAATTATTATTTTGGATACAATTCCTACAATAGTACCAACAATACTTCCTGCTATAATTAATATGGGTAAATAATAGAAAAAATTAATATTTGTAAGAATAAGGGCGGCACACGTAAGCTGTGCTATGTTATGTGAAATACCTCCGCCCATACTTGTACAGATTATATTGAATTTTAATTTTTTCATTATAGCCATAACCAAAAGACTGACAAGCCCTCCGGCAAAAGAATAAATAAAAGCCGAAGGAGTGGAAAAAAGCAGAGCAGACAGCAGAACCTTTATAAACATAATGAGAACTGATGTTCGAAAATCAAATATGTACAAAGCAGTCAAAATAACAATATTGCCTAAACCGAGTTTTATTCCCGGAATGGGTAGTGGAATAGGGAAAAGGGATTCTATGTATCCGAAAATTAATGCAATTGCCGCTAACAGTGCAATAAGTGTTATTTTTTTTGAATTCATGTCAAATCCCCCTTTACAATTTAATTAAAAATAATTTAATCCATTAATAAGGTCATTTTTGTCTGTGTGAGACTGCCTCAAATGTTGTTTCGGACATTACAATCATCAATACAACAAATACGGCAGGAAACAGAGGCATCAATTTCAGAATTATGTTATCATTCAAATATTTCTATGTATTTTTACTTATACATATCAAAAATTATAACATGATTTATTTATAATGTCAATGTATCTTAAGTGCACCGTCTAATCTTAAAATTTTCATAAATCAAGTTGAAAATACTTGACTTTTATTGATGTTACGTGTATAATATATATGTTATTACAATTAGAGTATACTTCATAAATAAGATGGAGAAGACAGAAATGAATATGCCGTAAACGGTTGAGGTAAATGAACTATAATCAGCTGTATACGGTACTTTTTGTGTGTTTACGAAAAAACGAATGCATTATAACCTAAGGAGTTAAAGACATAGAAATATGCCTTAGATGCGGAAAGGAACAAAAATGAAATATGATGTTATTATTATAGGGGCAGGACCCGGAGGAATATTTTCGGCATATGAGCTAACGAAAAAGAATCCAAATTTAAAGATAGCCGTATTTGAAGCAGGACATTCTCTGGAAAAAAGACATTGTCCTATTG
>CASFSH010000023.1 GCA_949297205.1 uncultured Bacillota bacterium
TGCTGTTGCACAGGCAAGAGGAGTGCTGGTTGTTGCCTGCGTAAATAAAGGAATACCGATATATGAATATACTCCTTTGCAGATTAAACAGGCAGTAACAGGCTATGGACGTGCAGATAAAAATCAGATTCAGCAAATGGTTAAAATGCTTTTAAATCTTAATGCAGTTCCAAAACCGGATGATGCCGCTGACGCACTTGCTGTTGCAATATGCCATGCCCATTCGGGAGGAATGAATGACAAATTGGGAATGGGACAACTGTAATACAAAAAAACTTGACTGTATAACAGCCAAGTTTTTTTATATAAATAAGAATAATTATTCAGCAATAGCAGAAACAACGCCTGAACCAACTGTTCTTCCGCCTTCACGGATAGCGAAACGCAATCCTTTTTCGATAGCGATAGGAGTGATAAGTTCAACGTCCATTTTTACGTTATCGCCAGGCATACACATTTCAGTACCGGCAGGCAATGTGATAACGCCTGTAACGTCAGTTGTTCTGAAATAGAACTGAGGTCTGTAGTTGTTGAAGAACGGAGTATGACGACCGCCTTCTTCCTTAGTCAATACATAAACCTCACCAGTAAACTTTGTATGAGGATGAATTGAACCCGGTTTAGCTAAAACCTGTCCTCTTTCAATTTCATTTCTCTGAACACCACGAAGAAGAGCACCGATATTATCGCCTGCTTCTGCATAGTCAAGAAGCTTTCTGAACATTTCGATACCTGTTACAACAACTTTTCTTGCTTCATCTGTCAAACCAACGATCTCAACTTCTTCTGAAAGCTTTAATTGACCTCTTTCAACTCTACCTGTAGCAACTGTACCACGGCCTGTGATTGAGAAAATATCTTCAATAGGCATCAAGAACGGTAAGTCAGCTTTTCTGTCAGGTGTAGGAATGTAGCTGTCAACAGCTTCCATTAACTTATGAATACATTCATATTCAGGAGCGTTAGGATCTGTTGAAGTTGATTCAAGAACTTGTAAAGCTGAACCAACAACGATAGGAGTATCATCACCTGGGAATTCATATTCATTCAACAAATCTCTGATTTCCATTTCAACCAATTCCAATAATTCAGGATCGTCTACCTGGTCAGCTTTGTTCATAAATACAACAATGTAAGGAACGCCAACCTGTCTTGACAACAAGATGTGTTCTCTTGTCTGAGGCATAGGACCGTCAGCAGCAGAAACGACCAGGATAGCACCGTCCATCTGAGCAGCACCTGTGATCATGTTTTTAACATAGTCAGCGTGTCCCGGACAGTCAACGTGTGCATAGTGTCTGTTGTCTGTTTCATATTCAACGTGAGCTGTTGAAATTGTGATACCTCTTTCTCTTTCTTCCGGAGCTTTATCGATCATATCGTAAGCTTCGTATTGTGCCTGACCTTTCATAGCTAATACTTTTGTAATAGCTGCATTTAATGTGGTCTTACCGTGGTCAACGTGGCCAATTGTACCAATGTTAACGTGCGGCTTGGTTCTTTCAAATTTAGCTTTTGCCATTTTAATTTTCCTCCTTTAAATTACTTTAAAAAGCTATAACTATATTTTACAATTTTTTTAGTAAAAAATCAAGTCTTTTTTAAAATTTAACCTATAATTAATTATTCTTGGATCTTTCACTCATAATCTTTTCCTGGATTGACTTAGGAACTTCGGAATAGTGAGAAGGCTCCATTGAATACTGTCCACGTCCCTGAGTTCTTGAACGCAGCTCTGTTGCATATCCGAACATCTCTGAAAGGGGAACATATGCTGTAATTCTCTGAGCGCCTGTAACAGCTTCCATTTCCTTAATCATACCACGTCTTGAGTTCAAGTCACCCATAACGTCACCCATATATTCATCAGGCATGATTACGTTTACAAGCATGATAGGTTCTTTAATAACTGGATCGGCCTTCTTCATACCCTCTTTAAATGCCATTGAAGCGGCAATCTTAAATGCCATTTCAGATGAATCGACTTCGTGATAAGAACCGTCATAAAGAGTAACTCTTACGTCAACAACATTGTAACCTGCAAGTACACCGGACTGCATAGCGCCCTGAACACCCGCATCAACAGCAGGAATATATTCCTTAGGAATAACACCGCCGACAATTGCGTTAACAAATTCATAGCCTTGTCCTTCTTCAAGAGGCTCAAGTTTTAACAATACATGACCGTATTGACCTTTACCACCTGATTGACGTGCATATTTATGCTCAACATTAACGGTTTTTCTTATTGCTTCTCTGTAAGAAACCTGAGGTTCACCTACATTTGCTTCAACTTTAAATTCTCTCAACAATCTGTCAACAATAATTTCAAGGTGAAGTTCACCCATACCGGCAATAATGGTTTGACCTGTTTCTTCATCAGTGTATGTTTTAAAGGTAGGATCTTCTTCAGCAAGCTTTGCCAAAGCTATACCCATCTTTTCCTGACCTGCTTTTGTTTTAGGTTCAATTGCAACACGGATAACAGGTTCCGGGAAGTCCATTGATTCAAGTATAATAGGATGCTTCTCGTCACAAAGAGTATCACCGGTGGTTGTATTCTTAAGACCTACTGCAGCGGCAATATCACCTGAATAAACAATAGGAATATCTTCTCTGTGGTTAGCGTGCATTTGAAGAATTCTTCCCATACGTTCTCTGTTGTCCTTACAAGCATTTAATACATAGGAACCTGCTTCAACTGTACCTGAATAAACTCTGAAGAAACAAATTTTACCGACAAACGGGTCTGTTGCAATTTTAAATGCCAAAGCAGCAAACGGAGCGTCATCGGATGAAGGTCTTTCATCTTCTTCACCGGTTTCCGGATTAACACCTTTGATGTTTGGTATATCTGTAGGAGCCGGCATATAATCAATTATATCATCCAACAATAATTGAACACCTTTATTTCTGTAGGATGTTCCGCAAAGGATAGGAACAATTTCATTATTAATTGTAGCTTTTCTCAAAGCCTTCTTCAGATCCTCCATAGGAATTTCTTCGCCTTCAAGATAAGCCATCATCAAATCCTCATCTGTTTCAGCAATTGCTTCTATCATATTTGCTCTGTATTCTTCAGCAAGGTCCTTCATATCTTCGGGGATTTCTTCTTCTCCGTATTGTGTTCCCATTTCATCATAATAGATTTCTGCCTTCATAGTCATCAGGTCAACAATACCTTTAAAGCTGTCTTCAGCACCGATAGGCAGCTGAACGGGAATACCGTTTGCGTGAAGTCTTTCTTTAACCATTTTTACAACGTTAAAGAAATCAGCGCCCATAATGTCCATTTTGTTAACATAGATCATACGAGGAACATTGTAGTCGTTTGCCTGACGCCATACAGTTTCTGACTGAGGTTCAACACCGCCCTTAGCACACATAACTGTTACAGAACCGTCAAGAACTCTTAACGAACGCTGAACTTCAACAGTAAAGTCAACGTGTCCCGGTGTATCAATAATGTTAATTCTGTGTTTTATACCCGCTTTGGAGCCTTCCTTCTTTGCCCAAAAACAAGTTGT
Organism: uncultured Bacillota bacterium; assembly: GCA_949297205.1. Lineage (GTDB taxonomy): Bacteria > Bacillota > Clostridia > UBA1381 > UBA1381 > RGIG1988. The sequence continues at coordinate 3,528 of CASFSH010000023.1, forward strand.
TGCAGCTGATGTAATTGTAATACCTCTTTCCTGCTCCTGAGCCATCCAGTCCATTGTAGCGGCACCTTCATGGGTTTCACCGATTTTATGATTAATACCTGTATAATACAGGATTCTTTCTGTAGTAGTAGTTTTACCGGCGTCAATATGAGCCATGATACCGATATTTCTTGTATTCTCCAACGAATACGCTCTACCCATAATTATGTTTCCTCCTTTCTAACGTTTTTTAAACGAAAGAACAAATAGTATTTGACTGTTTGTAAATGTCTGAATTTTGTACGGTATTATTACCGAATAAGATAAGATTCATACAAAAATGTGCAAAAATCTTATTTAACGGACTACCAACGATAATGTGCAAATGCTCTGTTGGCTTCAGCCATTTTGTGAGTATCCTCACGCTTTTTACAAGCTCCGCCTGTACCGTTCAAAGCATCCAGCAGTTCGTTAGCAAGTCTTTCCTTCATGGTCTTTTCATTACGTTCTCTTGAATAACGTGTTAACCATCTTAATCCCAAAGTTTGTCTTCTTTCGGGACGAACTTCCATAGGAACCTGATAGGTTGCACCGCCCACTCTTCTTGCTTTAACTTCAAGAACAGGCATAATGTTATTCATTGCATCAGTAAATACCTCCAAAGGATCTTTGCCTGTTTTTTCCTTTATAATATCAAATGCATCATAAACAATTTTCTGGGCAACACCCTTTTTGCCGTCAAGCATAATATTGTTTATAAGCTTTGTAACAACAACGCTGTTGTAGATAGGATCTGCAAGCACTTCTCTTTTTGCTATAAAACCTTTTCTTGGCACGTTACTTCCCTCCTTCATAAATTTTGCGAATAAAAATTCGTAGAAAATGAATATCACCGGTACTCTGAGTAAAAAACTCAGTCTGTGCGTATACGATTTATATAATTATGATATAACCCGATATGCACCAATAATGTGATATGCTTCAAGAAATCATATTATTTCTTGTCAGCCTTTGGCTTCTTAGCGCCGTATTTTGAACGGGACTGAAGTCTGTTGGCAACTCCCTGTGCGTCAAGAGTACCTCTGATAATGTGGTATCTTGTACCGGGAAGGTCCTTAACTCTTCCGCCTCTGATCAAAACTACGCTGTGTTCCTGCAAATTATGACCGATACCCGGAATATATGCAGTTACTTCAATACCGTTTGTAAGTCTTACTCTGGCAATTTTTCTCAAAGCTGAGTTAGGCTTTTTAGGTGTTGCAGTTCTTACGGCTGTACAAACACCTCTTTTTTGCGGTGAGCTGTGATCATTGGTTTTCTTCTTTAAAGAATTAAGACTTTTCTGAAGAGCAGGGGCAGTAGACTTTTTTGTTGATGTTTGTCTTCCCATTCTTACCAATTGATTAAATGTTGGCATATCGTGTTACACCTCCTTGTTTTTTAACTTAATTTATATTATAACACATTTTCATGTGAAATAACCAAAAAATAACTGCTTAATATAAGTTTATTTTAAAACAGCGGCGCATGATGCCGAAATGTTGATACCGCAGAGCTTTCCCAGTTCTTTCATGGAATCTATGTGAAAAATCTGTGCATTAATCGCTTCGGAAGCAGTTTCAACCGAGGCTTTCAGTTTATCATCGCAGTCATCGGCAATATAAACTTTCTGAGCCGTATTGTTGTTAACAGCCTTCATTGTTTCTTTGTATCCTACCTTGAGTCTGTTTTTGTCAGCATCAAAAAACATTATATTACCCCCATGAATACATTTAAGTCAAGCATATACTATTATATCAAAATATTTTATATTCTGTCAAGAGTTTTTAAAAATTTCAAAAGCAGAATATATAACAAATTTAAGGGATTTTTTGTAATAGGGTTTGTACATATTTATCATTTATGTAATTTTTCATGCGGGAAATATAATGAATTACGTATGCAATGCAAAAATATTCTTATTTTAATTATTTCATTATGTAAAAACACTATAAAACGGTCATTACAAAACGTAAAAATTAACAAAATATAAAAAAACGATAAATTTTTAACATAAACTATTGTATATTTTAAAAATTTGAGGTAAAATATAACATGATAAGCAATATATCAGACAGATACGATATTGCTTAAAATAAATAATAAATATGGAGGAATTTACCATGTCAGTAAAAGTTGCAATTAACGGTTTCGGACGTATAGGTCGTCTTGCATTCAGACAGATGTTCGGTGCAGAAGGTTATGAGGTAGTAGCAATCAACGATTTAACAGATCCTAAAATGCTTGCTCACCTTTTAAAGTATGATTCATCACAAGGAAGATACGACGGACATACAGTTGAAGCAGGAGAAAACTATATCGTTGTTGACGGTAAGAAAATCACAATCTACAGCGAACCTAAGGCTGCTGATCTTCCATGGGGAGAAATCGGTGTTGAC
>CASFSH010000024.1 GCA_949297205.1 uncultured Bacillota bacterium
AAGCAATCAGATATTGGAGGGCTGGTTCTATGATAACGGAGAAAGTGAAAATTCCATGGCTGGAATAATGTTTAAAAGATGGGAAAATTACAGAAATACCGGTGCAATCGGAGTAATCAATTCGTCTGATACAACCTATAAAATATCGGGCAATGACGGAAGATGGGACGCAGTAACACAAGATCACATGAAGAACGCAAAAGATACCGGAATCACAAGAACAAAGGGCTGGCATCAGGTATTGCTTATAGAAGGAAATCCTTCGGGAAATGTTAAAAACGGAGCTGATGCAACGGTAACATTTTATAATGTATACCTTGACGGAACACTTATTATCTCAAATACAAGTACAGCAAATGCACTGATGACTGTTTCGGGATTCGGAGGAGATGTTGAGACAAATATCGCATGGTTTGACGATGCATATCAGAGCGAATATGTTGCTGTTCAAAATGTTAAAATAGAAGAAAATGAAAATGACGCAAATACCTTAACGGCACGTTATGAATACTATGGACCGAACGGAAACGGTGCTGATGTTCAGTATCAGTGGTATATTGCAGACAGTATGGATGCTGAGTTTGTTCCTATCTCGGGAGCGGTTGGAAGCAGCTATACAATAGATACTGTATCGGCAGGAAAATTCATTAAAGCGGGAATAAAAATCACAGATACCTTATCAAATGAAAATGATGTTGTTACCAATGAGTATTTTACAGATATTTATTCTGCGGTTAAAACAGTTATTGAATACGCAAACAACAAAGTATTTATAACAGCAGGAGAGGATATTTCAAATGCGGTATTGCTTGTTGCGGAATATGAAACAAAAGGTGAATACGAAACATTGGTATCGGTTAAAAAATATGATGTTTCAGCAATAAGTGCAGGTATGTCAACATCTGTGGCAGTAGGAAATTTAATTCCTGTAGAAGGAAAAAAGATCAAAGTAATGCTTTGGGATGGAATAAATACACAAAAATCATATTGTGAACCTTTAAATATCAATTGATTATATGTATGATAATTTTATTGAAAAGAATGAAAAAATAAATTTAACTTAAGCGGTGTATAACCCGAAGACGGTAATTAAAATATTGCCGTTTTCCGGGTTAATGCCGGAATTAAAAATTTCAGGTTTTTTTTATATAAACAAAAGTATTTTTTTACGGAAACGGAGAGGAGAAATATGATAAAAAAAATCATTACTGCAGTATGTGCGGGAATAATGATTACAAACGCTTTATCTGTAACTGCTATTGCACAGCAGGATGACAGAACAATCGTTTATGTTGCGACAGACGGAAATGACAGCAATGACGGAAGTAAACAAAAGCCTTTTGCTTCTATAAAAAGGGCTCGGGATGAGATAAGGGAATTAAGAAAAAACGGACAGATAGGGGAAAAAGGTGCTGTAATTTATTTAAGAGAGGGAATATATCAGCAGCATGAAACGGTTGACTTAAATCAGGAGGATTCCGGAGAGGAAAATGCACCGCTTGTTATAAGAAGTTATCCCGGAGAAAAGGCTACTCTTATAGGTGGTATATATATAGATCTTAAAAATGTAAAAAAGACAACCGATTCTTCCGTTTTGGATAAAGTAATAGATCAAAAAGCTAAAAACTATATTTATGAAGTAAATATTTATGATTTGGGATTTACCGATATTCCACCGGTATTTTATACCGAAACATATGGTGTTACCACGCTAAAAGCTTATGGATTTGATGATACTTACGGAAATAAAATATTGGATGAAATCGGAATGACCAACATAACAACAAATGCTTTTGAATTATTTGTAAGCACAACCTACGGAGAAGAAAATAAAGTTTTAAACAATGCAAGATACCCTGACGAAGGATATATGACGATAAAAAATATTATTGAAACACAAATTTCTACATCCTTTGACGATCTCAGAGTGCAGAAATATTATGAGTCTATGGATTCTGCGGATTTTGACTATGCGTCAAAGTTTATTCCGGATGATGAGGCAAAGGCAAAACTCTGGGCAACAAGAGATTTATCAGATGTTTATATCTGGTGGCGTCCTCAGTATGACTGGGCGGATGAAGGGAACAGAATTGAGTCGATAGATGAAAAAACCGGTCAGATAACAACATCAATTCCTACATGGTACGGTCTTAAAGAAGGTCAGCCTTTATACATATATAATTTCTTTGATGAAATTTCAGACGGGGAATTTTATATAGATTATGATACAGGTATGCTTTATATGTGTATGGAGGACGGTGCAAATCTTTCACAGATAATTATGTCAACCATGGAACAGCCGATGTTTTCAATTAACAACGGTGCGGAATATATAACAATACGTGACCTTGAAATGAAGATGACGCGTGATTATTGTGTATATATGATTGACGCATACAAGTGTCTTGTTGACAATGTAGATATTTCATATACATCTCATAAGCAGTGCGTATTTATGGATGTGGGCTGTACGGAATGCGGGATTACAAATTCATATCTGCATGATGTAAACGGCGGCATAAATATAAACACCGGCGGCGATGATAAAGTTACGCTTACAAAAAGAAATTGTTATGCAATAAATAATGAAATTGAAAATTATGCACGTCTTAATAAAACATATAATGCGGCGCTTTCACTTGAAGGCTGCGGACAGCGTGCGGCATACAACAAGATTCACGGCGGAGACCATCTGGCAATTTCGGGAGGAGGTCCTTACCAGCTTTTTGAATATAATGAAATATACGATGCTTGTGTGGATGTAAATGACATGGGTGCGTTATATTTCGGACAAAGCTGGCAGAATCAGGACTATACGATACAGTATAATTATTTTCATGATATAGGAAGAAACGGTGCCGATTCTCACGGCATTTATCTTGATGACGGATGCGGAGGTGCAAATGTTATCGGGAATGTGTGTGAGAATGTAACAAACTATGGTATTTTCTTGGGCGGAGGAAGATATAACACCGTCATAAATAATATAGTCGTAAATTCAAACGGCGGTATATTTATGGATCAGAGATATGAAGGTAAAGAATCCGGTGAGATTACTCCCGTAAAAAATTGGAACAGCAAATGGAGCAATAATGAAAAATGGGCAGAAGCATTCCCGGAAACACAGACATACTTTGACAATACTGAACTTTTGGGTACTCCGATAAACAATATTATTTCAAATAATCTTTTATATAACAACAATATAGATATGAACCTTTATCCTAAAGTAAGAGAATACAGTACTATTGAAAATAACCTTACAACAAAGCAGGATCCGGGATTTATGGACCTTGAAAACGGTGATTATACTCTAAAGGAAGATTCAGAAGTATTTACAGAAATCCCGGGATTTAAACCGGTGCCCTTTACAAGAATGGGTATGGTAAATGACAGAGCAATGGATCGTATTATCGGTTCTGTTGTTATTATGATAGATTCCCCGAATGCTTTTGTCGGCGGCAAAGTGGTAAGCATTGACGAAAGTGAAGAGGTAACTCCGATAATAATAAACGATTTAACATATCTGCCTTTGAGATTTTTGGCAGAATCTATCGGATACAATGTTGAGTATGATGAAAGTACTCAGGAGGCTGTTGTAACAAACGATACAAACGAGCTGAAAATCAACATAAAAACCGGAGAAATTTTAGTGAATGGACAAAGCGAACAACCTGTTGAACCGGTTATAGTGGAAGGAAGAACATTGTTGCCGCTTCGTGCAATATCGGAACTTCTTTCCAAACAGGTTTTCTGGGACGACAAAGGATTTATTTCGGTAAGCGATTATGAGGATTTATTTAATTCAAAAACCGATGCGGAAATGATTGACTATCTTATGAGTGAGCTTACTATTTATTAATAAACGAAAAGGAGAGTTTTTCAGTGAAATCCAATTTTACAAAAATAACTGCGGCAACTCTTGTGTTATTTTCATTACTGCAATGTGCTGTATTTGCGCGTATGCAGTTAGATGAATATACCGGAATTGATTATATGGACGATGTATTAAAATACGATTACGGAGATTTTTCTTCCGATATTACACAGCAAACAGAGGGCGAGAATAAATACTATATGAACATATTATATAAGTTTGGTATTTATTCGCAGGAAGATATGGAAATATCAGAGGATACGTCTGTTACATATGCACAGTTTTATGGTTATGTCAGCAACATAATAACTGGCGATACACAATATGGTATGCTCTATCAAAACGGTGACTATGAAGGAAAAATAACATTGGGCGAGGCTTTGAAGACCGTTGTTGATATGCTCGGCTATGAAAAAATCAGAACGGACGAAAATATTTTATCAATTGCACAAAGTGAAAAACTGCTGTCGGGTATAGAATATAATGCTGAAAGATACACAAATATCGGAGAGCTTGCACGTTTACTATGGAATGCACTCAATGCATACGGAATGGACAGTGAATATACAGGTACCGGTATAACCTATTTTAAAGCCGATACAGTCTTAATGCAAAGACGTCTTAACATATATAAAATCACAGGATTTGTAAATGCTGCAAACGGAATAAATGTATTTAAAAACGAAGCACCTCAAACAGGGTACGTTCAAATAGACAGGGCTGACTATCTGTCCGGCACAAGCGGTGCGGAAGAATTGTTGGGAAGCAGGGCAACGGTATATTTTTATGAGGAGGACGATGAAAAAACAATTAAATATATTGAAACAGACAGGACAAATAATACTTTGACGATTGATTTTAAAAATATAGAAAATGTTGGAGATTATATCGAATACTATGACGGTGAAAATGAACTGAAAAGAGCAAATATTTCGGATATATCATATGTTTTGTATAACGGTGATGCGACTCATGATTTTTCCGTAATGTATGATTATGAAGATATGGACGGTTATGTAACATTTTCAAAAAGTGAGAAAAACGGAGTATTTGATACGGCTGTAATTGTGTCTTATAATTATTTTGTGGTATATTCGGTAGACAGTTACGAACAAAAAATTTACTTAAAAGACAATGCAATGTTTATGGGAGAAAATTATGTAGAGATTCCCGATGACGAGTACATGAAATTTACATTGGATTCGGTCGAATGTGCCTATACTGATTTTGCACCGGGAAATGTAATAAGAGTTGTGCAGAATACGCTGAAAACATATACAATTATTGATGCGGCAGCTCAGACCGTTACAGGAAAAATAGAAAATATAAATAAATATGACAGTACACTAACAATAAATTCTGTTACTTACAGAATTGCGAAAAATTATGAACATTCAAGCACAGCGCCTGAAATGACATTGTCACTGTATGGAACATTCTATGTTTCAAGGGATGGATATATTGCAGGATTTAAAAATGCGAGTGAAGCAACATACGGATATCTGAAACGATTGTATCTTGATGAAGAAACCGAAGAAAAAGTGTATGCACAGGTATTTACCCAAGACGGCGAGTGGAAAGTTTTTGAGTTTAAAGAAACACTTACCGTTGACGGCGAAGAAAAGGTAAAAGCCATGGACGCTTTTGAACGATTAAAAGCAGGAAATGCAACACAAAAGCTTATAAGATACAAGCTAAATGCAAAAGGAATTATAACATTTATTGATTCAATGATTGACGATTCATGGGAAGCGGACGATGAGGAGAGACTGGTACAGGTATATGCCGGAGAAGTGACGCAGAGCTATCGGGGCGGAAAATGGTTTAGAAATGATCCGGGATACAGAATATTAGACGGAGAACCGGTTTTCCAGATACCGAGAAATCTTGAAAAAACCAATTTATATAAGGTTTTGACAGGTTCGAGCCTTAATTCGGATGAAACAAAATTATATCTGCAGCTTTATACAGCAGATGAATTGGGCCTATGCAGTGTGGGACTGATTTCAGAAACCGCTGTCGGAACAACAAATGAATCAGATTACTTCTATTGTGAAAGTGTAAGCAATATTTGGAATGAGGATGAAGATGCGGAAATGTATAGCATGGAAGGAATACTTATGCAGGGAAGTAACGGAATGAGAGAATATACAATTTATGTAACAGAGGAGAAAAAGGAAACAATAGAAGATAAAAATGCAATAGCACCGGGAACACTTATGAGAGTTACATATGATTCAGACAAATATCTTTCCGGATGTGATGTTATATTCACACAGGCACAAATGCCTGAGGACTATTATTCCGGAGCAAATGCGTATTATCAGCAGATGGTTGGAACGATACAGATAATAGATACCGAAACAGGATATATGTCATTGCTTATTCAGCAGTCGGGTATGGTTGACAAAACCTCGGTATTTAATGCCGACAAAGTTTTGCTTATTGACTCCACTGATTTTTCATGCCGTGAAATTTCAATGGGTGATTTAAGAGTCGGTGAAAAAATGTATGTTGCAAAAATCGCAGGCGACGCACGTTACGGTGCAGTTATAAGATAGGGAGGATTCATATGAAAAAGAAGAAAATAGTATTAATTCTTACGGCTGCTATGATGTTGGAAAGCATGGCATCGGTTTTTACATTTAATTCATATGCACAGGAACAATCCTTTCCGATAACATATGATTTTGAATCGGGAACGCAGGGCTGGAGTTTGGGAGAAGCGCTTTATTCTCCCGAACTTACTTTGGAAACAGAAGAGGATAACAGCTTTTTAAGATTAACCGCAAAAGCCGGTGCGTCATATAAAAATACCGATAAAATAACAGTTATTCCAAATGTTTATGTCGAGCCGGAAGAACCTTTTGTAATGGAGAAAAATGCTCAAATTGTTATTTCGGCAGATGTCAGAACAAATAACATTGATTCACTCGTAAGAACACTTATGATAAACCGCAATATGCTGGAAGAGCCGGTAAAGGATGAAATGCAGTATAATCTTGCAACTTTATGGGGATGGAATAAGGCAAATTACGTTAATACATATGAAAAAAATAATACAACATTAATTAGCGGAACAAGCTATAACAGGGTTAAAACAACAAATGCCTTTAAGGATTTACTGGAAAACAATCAATGGTATAATTTTAAAACAATTATAGAAACTGACGATTCGGGTATTGCAAAAAGTATCAGACTTGAAGTTTTAAAGGACAAAGAGCCGGTTTATGAAATGGAAGAAAAACGGGAAATAGAAAATACAGCATTAAAATTGTCCGATAAAATATCAAGAATTGATTTTGCTTTGGGAAATGCTACCGTTACATTAACAGAAGACGCTGTTTTTGATATTGACAATGTAAAACTTTATTGTGTTACAAATGAAAGATATGCAGATATTTACGGAGGTGTAAATAATGTTTTTCAGAATGTTGACAGCATTTCGTTAAAGTTTAATGCGGCAATGGACAAAACAACTTTAAACAATCAGACAATAGTGCTTTATGATGATGAGGAAAATAAGGTTTCATATACCGCTCAATATGATGAGAGTCAGTTTATGTATACGTTAATCCCTGACAATGAATTTAAAAGCGGAAAATATATAATTAAGCTGGATAAAGCAAATATAAACGGAATTGGAGAAGACGGAGGAATAATTGAAGGATTATCCGATTCTGCAAAGTCGTCAATTGAATTTACAGTATTTAACGGTACACTGCCTGCTGCAAAAGATGTTAAAATCTCAGGCAGAATTCGTACAGGCGAGATATTGAGCGCTGAGGCGCAGTATTATCAAGAAGAAAATATTCCGGGGCATATTGAATATCAATGGTATTATTCGTATAACGAAGATGACGAATATTTTGAAATTACCGGGGCTTCGGGCAAAACTTTTGAGATACCTGATGAAAGCTATGAGGACAGATTTATACGTGTTGCCGTAACCCCGGTAACGGAGGA
>CASFSH010000025.1 GCA_949297205.1 uncultured Bacillota bacterium
AATAATACTCTTACCAAAGCCGATATTGCTGTTTTACTTTCCCGTTATATCAGCTATAATGAAAATAACATTGTTAAAACCATATCGCAGAGAATAAAAGAAGGTTTTTACGGTAAAATAATAACATAATTAAAAATATGCCAAACCAAAAAATTTACCATTAACTATATTCTTTTATTTATAACATTGCCGCAAATGCGGCGGAACGGAGATATCATGAATCAGCATAAAGGGAAACAAACTATAGAATTTAATAACCCCCCTACTGTTTTTGAAACTGCATCAATAGTAGGAAAAAAAGAGGGGGAAGGTCCTTTAAATAAATATTTCGACAGAATATTGGAAGATGAATATCTTGGAGAAAAATCCTGGGAAAGAGCAGAAAGCAGACTTCAGAAAGATACTGCCGAGCTTGCAATGAATAAATCAGGTATTTCCGACAATGATATAGATTATATACTTGCAGGTGATCTAATAAATCAATGTGTCGGTGCAAACTATGCAATGAGGGATTTTAATGCTTCATTTTTCGGTCTGTATGGAGCGTGTTCTACAATGACCGAATCTCTGACACTTGGTTCTATAATAATAGGCGGGGGTTTTGCGAAAAAAACACTTTGCATAACTTCAAGTCATTTCTGTACTGCCGAAAAACAATTTAGATTTCCTTTGGAATACGGCGGCCAAAGAACTCCTACCTCACAATGGACCGTAACAGGTTCAGGCTGTGCCATACTCTCGGCTCACGGCAGCGGTCCTTATATAACACACACTACTACAGGAAGAATCATTGACTTCGGTATATGTGACGTTAACAACATGGGAGCGGCAATGGCACCTGCCGCAGCTGACACACTTACCGCCCATTTTAATGATACCGGACGCTCTCCCGATGATTATGATATGATAATGACAGGTGATCTCGGTCTTGTGGGTTCCGATATTCTTATTGATCTTATGAAGAAAAACGGATATGATATTTCCGCAAAGCACAAAGATGCCGGCAAATTAATTTTTGATATTGATAAGCAGGACGTCCATGCCGGCGGGAGCGGATGCGGATGCTGTGGAAGTGTTTTCTGCGGATATATATTCAAGGAATTGAAACAGGGAAATTTAAAAAATATTCTTGTTATGGCAACAGGGGCGCTGATGAATACCATGACTGTACAACAGGGAGATTCAATCCCGGGAATTGCACACGCTGTTGCTATTTCAACGGTATTGTAACCCTGAATTTCAGACATAGAATATACCTGAAATATAATAAAAAGAAAGAAAGGGTTTTTATGATATATTTAAAAGCATTTATTGTGGGTGGCCTGATCTGCGTAATTGGTCAGATTCTCATTGACAAAACCAAACTTACTCCTGCAAGAATACTTGTTTCATATGTTGTGGCAGGTGTGATACTGCAGATATTCGGCTGGTATCAGAAGCTTATAGATTTTGCCGGTGCCGGCGCAACTGTTCCGTTAAGCGGCTTTGGATGCACTCTTGCAAAAGGAGTTAAAAAAACAATAGAAGAGGACGGTATTATAGGAATTTTCACAGGAGGTCTTACTGCCGGTTCCGCCGGCATAGCTGCCGCAATTATATTTTCCCTTATCGCTTCTTTGATTTTCAAGCCAAAATCCAACAGCTGATTTTTCCAAATATCAAAAAATATTTAAATCGAATTACTGCTCCTGCTTTGCTTGCATTAGATTACAACCTATACTCAGGTTAATTTTCAGCACTGCCCGTTTTTTATCTCCCTAACAGGAAATTGATACAGGCAGTGTTTTATTATTAAATATTGTTATTTCCATTTTGTTATGATATAATATACAAAAAGAAATAATAATGCTTTTATGCAAAAACGGAGGTTTCCATGGACAACGTACTGTTAAACAAATTAAAAGAAATAACCTTGGAAGAATCGGAAATTCTTTCAGGCAAAAATGAAATTGACAGACGTCTTTATATGCAAGACAATTCTTATGAGGTTGACTGCAAACTGCTTCTTGAACAAGGCAAACTTATAACAGTTCGTCCTCATACACGTTTTGTCCATTTTCCGCCCCACACTCATAACTATGTTGAAATGATTTATATGTATCAGGGTCAGACTCACCACATAATCAATAATACTCCTGTATTGTTAAAAAGCGGAGAACTGCTTATATTAAATCAAAATGCGGTTCAGGAAATTTATCCTGCCGGGAAAGATGATATTGCAATAAACTTTATAATACTTCCTCAATTTTTTGATACAGCAATACATATGATTGATAACGACTCCGGTCCCATACGAAACTTTTTGGTAAGCTGTCTGTGCAAAAACAAAAACAATGTTAATTATCTGCACTTTGACGTTTCCCATATTCTTCCCGTACAAAATCTGCTTGAAAATCTTATATGGACTCTTGTAAACCGTCAGCCAAACAAAAGAAGTATTAATCAGCTTACCATGGGTTTATTGTTTCTTCAGCTCTCAAACTATACCAAAAGTTTGAAAATTAATTCCGGCATACAGGAAAATCAGCTTGTGCTGGAAGTGTTAAGATACATTGAAGAACACTATTCCGACGGGAGCCTTGAAGAACTTTCTCAGATTATGCACTATGATATGTTTTGGCTAAGCAGGGAAATAAAAAAACAGACCGGAAAAACATTTACCGACCTTATTCAGGATAAGCGTCTTAATCAGGCTGCTTTCTTATTGAAAACAACAAATATGAAAGTATTTGAAATAAGTAACACAGTAGGATATGAAAATTTAAGCTATTTTCATCGTATTTTTCAAAAAAGGTTTTCCACATCACCATATAAATACAAAATTGCAAATAAGGACACTTTTTAGGTCATATTAATGTCTTTTTTTATCACTTACATTTTTATAAAATATATTTAATATATAAGAAATAAATACTATTAAACAACAATTAAAATCAGGAGGAATATTATGAGTACACGTTACGAAAGTGCAAAAGAAATTTTTGCAAAATGGGGTGTTGATACAGACGCCGCAATAGAAAAGCTTAAATCAATTCCTGTTTCTCTCCACTGCTGGCAGGGTGATGACGTTATAGGTTTTGACCATGACGGTCCGTTAAACGGAGGTATACAAACCACCGGAAACTATCCCGGCAAAGCCACAAACCCTCAGCAGCTTATGCAGGATATTGACAAAGTCATTTCTCTTTGCCCCGGTAAGAAAAAACTGAATCTTCATGCCTGTTATGCTATTTTTGAAGATGGAGAATTTGCAGACAGAGACAAAATAGAACCAAAGCATTTTAAAAAATGGGTGGAATTTGCAAAAGAAAAAGGTATGGGTATAGATTTTAACCCCACATTTTTCTCCCACCCAATGCAAAAAGACGGACTTACTTTAACAAGTCCCGACGAAAATGTCCGCAAATTCTGGATTAATCATGGAAAAGCCTGTATAAGAATAGCAAATTACTTTGCAAAAGAAACCGGTATTCCCTGTGTAATGAATATATGGATAGGTGATGGATTTAAGGATATTCCCGCAGACAGAATGGGTCCGAGAATGTTGTATAAGGATTCCATTGAACAGATATTATCAGAGCCCTTCGACTTTAATATGGTAAAACCATGTGTTGAATCAAAGGTATTCGGTATAGGTGTTGAAGCATATACCGCAGGTTCTGCCGAATTTACACTGAGCTTTGCCGCGGAGCACAAGGATAAATGCCTGCCTTTAATGGACAACGGACATTACCACCCAACCGAAGTAGTATCGGATAAAATTCCCGCTCTGTTATGCTTTTTCCCGGAAATAGCATTACACATAACCCGTTCAATACGGTGGGATTCAGACCATTCCGTTCTTTTTGACGATGAAACAAAGGAAATGGCAAAAGAAATTGTAAGATGCAACGCTCTTGACCGTACATACATGGCATTGGATTTCTTTGACGCAAGCATAAACAGAATTGCATCATGGACTGTTGGTTTCAGAAGCTGGCAGAAAGCTCTTTTATCTGCAATGTGCCTACCCAACAAATATCTTGCAGATTTACAAAACAGCGGAAAATTTACCGAACTTTTTGTTAAACAGGAAGAAATGAAGATGCTTCCGTTTTCTGATGTATGGAATAAATACTGCGAAGAATGTAATGTGGTACCTGATGCATCATGGTATGACGAAGTAATTAAATATGAAAATGATGTTCTTATGAAAAGATAAAATAAAAAAATTTCATTCTGCTGTTTCTTGCCGTATTCGGATATACTCCGGGTACGGCAAATTTTATTATTTATCAAAGTATATTGACTTTTTATTTTTATTATGGTATGATTTTCAAAAAAGCAGAAAAGGAGTTTTAACATGAATTACAATGTAAAAGTAAACGGAAAGGACATCCCTGTATTTATTGAAAATGCTTTTCATAAACCATACAACAAAACAGAGGATATAGAAGTTGTTTCCTTTATTTTTGATAAAGAAGCAGTTATTGAAATTTCATCTTCAATACAAGTACAATCGGCTATTGTAAGACCTATCAGTTATGGAATTGTACCTGAAATAAAAGACGGAAAAATAATTATAAAAATTGACCGTCCGAGAAAATTTTCTCTTGAAATAAACGGAAGCTGGGAAAACAATCTTATCGTTTTTGCAGAATCAAATAAATATTCCGATTTTGACACAAATGCCGAAAATATTATATATTTTCCTAAAGGAAACCATTCACAGGATATTTTACATATTAACAAAGACAACACAACGGTGTATCTTGAAGAGGGCGCTGTTTTTTCCGGAAAAGTATATTTTGAAAACTGCAGTAATGTAAAAATCTGCGGTTACGGTAAAATTACTATGAGAGGTATAGACAACATTCCCGATAACAGAATGAGAGCACTTGAAATATACAAATGCCGTAATGTTAAAGTCGAGGATATTCTTATTGCAGACAGCAGAAACTGGAGCTGTAAAATCCACGGATGCGATAATGTTAAAGTTGAAAATTTAAAAATAATTGGCTGCAGAGGCAATTCCGACGGTGTGGATATATGCGGTTCAAGAGATGTTACCGTAAGCAATGTTTTTACAAGAACATGGGACGACTCTTTTGTATTAAAGGCATTTGATACAGGTGACTGTGAAAATGTAATATTTAAAGATTCGGTATTATGGAATGATTTTGCACGTCCAATCGAAGTTGGAGTGGAATTAAGAGCTGATAATGTAAGAAATATTACTTTTGATAACATAGATATTATACACTCCACAACAGGATATCCTCTTATAGGTATTCATCACGGTGACAGAGCAAAGGTACGCAATATCACCTTCTCAAATATCAGAATAGAAGACACTCCGGGCGCACAGTTGTTTGACTTCCGTATTACGCATTCTGCGTGGAACAGGGATACAAAAATGGGCGACATAAGTGATATTTACCTGAAGAATATTTACTATATCGGAAAACCCGGTATGGAATATGCTTTATCAAAATCCAGAATACAGGGCTTTGATGAAGAGCACAGCATAAAAAATGTAACAATTGAAAATATAAATCTCCTTGGAAAAACCGCTTCCACACCTGAAGAATGCGGATTAACCGTAATGGATTATGTCGACAATGTAAAATTTATATGTCCCGAAAACTGTGAAAAAATAAATCTTATTTCTTCAAAGCTCGGAATTTCCAAAGATTTCATTTTAAATAAAAACGGTTTATATGAGGGAACAATCAAAGCCATCTTGAAAAACGAATCAAACACAGCACAAAAAAGCAGAATTTGGCTGCAAATTTCACCTGTAAACACCGCAATTGTAAACGAGGGTATATGTGATTTTGAAATCAAACCCGGCGAGATAATCGAAAAGGAATTTAATGTAACCATGCCTGCCGGAAAATATGTTGCACAGGTTCAATCTGATGATATTAATGTAAACGGAGACTGGAAGCTTATCGAACTGGATATGATAATAAACAAAAACGCAGCAATTGATGATTTACCCGATTACACATTCCATAACTACTACAACACAAAAACAGACAATATTAAAATCGGCGTAAAAGACGATAAGCTTATTATTCATACCGATATTTTAAAAAATAAAGACAGCAAATTAATTATATATACCGCCATGCCGGTTGAAGATTCCGACAATCAGGTCAAATTCACTGTTGAAGAAACCGATTTTGGCGAAGCTCCTGCTGTAATGCTTGGCCTTCATGGTGCTGAGCTTGCACCGCAGCTGAGATGTCCTGCAGAAATTACATATGTATTTAAAAACGAACCAAAAGTTAAGGAAATACGTAAAACAGAAGTATGCGGCGGGAATGGCAGTACCGCTGAAATTTCATTTTCCGACTTAGGTATAAGCGGGAACAATTTCTGGCTTGAAATACAGGCTGATATACCCGAAGCAAAACAATACCGTTATCCGTTCACTCTCTTCCATTCGGTTGTTCCAGGTGAAATTGCTCATATGTTTGCAAATGTAATCGTTAAATAATTCAAATGGGGTGCTTCCGCACCCCACTGTTTTTATTATTCAATACATTTTCAATCTTTTGATTTTATTATGATTCCCATACCCGATTTAATATTTATCCGGCAAATATTTGAAGTCATATAATTGCTTACCCCACGACTTTCACCAATTACAAGTGTTTCATCATTTAACGGATAGCTTAACCCGTTTGTGGTAATACCGCACAGATTCCCGGTAATCGGAATAATAGATACAAGATCACCTTTTTTACCATAAATGGTATTTTCGATACCTGCTATCATTATATCGTTATGTTCATCTATTATATGTGCCTTTTTTCCTGCGTCTGCAATCTGTTTTAACAAAAGAATATTGGTAAGGGTATGATCCATACGTGTTCCTATAAAACCAAGCATAATTATTTCATCAAAATCCTTCAGTAATATGTATTTTAAACATATCTCCGAATCGGTAAAATCTTTCCTTATAGGCAGATTAATAATCTCACCGTCATAGTCGTTATCCTCAATGGAATCCATATCACCTATCAGCACCGCAGGCTTAACCCCCAACGCTTTACAGTGTCTGTAACCTCCGTCAGCACAAACAATATAATCACTTTTGTTCAATTTTCCTTTTATGTAACTGTAATCCTGCATATTTCCGTTACCTATTATAACTGCTCTCATTTTTCACACTCCCTGATAAGAGCTTTTGTTGAACCGATAATATCATCGTTAAAAACCGCAGAGCCTGCAACAATAACATTGGCACCCAGGTCAACGGTCTTTTTTATATTTGATATATTTATACCGCCGTCAACTTCAATATTAAAATCTTTTCCCATTTTTTCTCTTAAATATTTTATTTTATCATTGACTTCTTCTATGTATTTCTGTCCGCCGTATCCCGGATGAACACTCATAACAAGTATCATATCTGTTTCATCAAGGTAGGGCAGAATTTCATTTACGTCTGTTTCAGGATTCAAAGCAAGTCCAGCCTTTAGACCGTAATCCCTTATCTTTTTCAGACATTCACTTACATTTTCCGTTGCTTCAACATGAATTGTAATTCCGTCCGCACCGGCATTTTTAAAATCCTCAAGGTATCTTTCCGGATTCATTATCATCAGATGAACGTCAAAAAATAACTTTGACTTTTCTCTTATGGATTTATATACACAAGCTCCGAAACTGATGTTTGGAACAAACATTCCATCCATAACATCAATATGAAGCCACTTTGCTCCTGCTTTTTCTGTCAATTCAACACATTCTCCCAATTTTGAAAAATCGGCAGCTAAAATTGAAGGTGATAATATCATTTATTACATTCCTTTCGATATAACTCTTCTGTTAAATAAATTTTAATCCCAATCCTTATGATTTTTAAGTATTTCATATATTCTGCAATAATTTTTATATCTCTGTTCCGAAATCAATCCGTCAGACAGTGCCTCCTTCACAGCACATCCCGGTTCGTGAGTATGTGAACAACCGTTAAACCGGCATTGGTTTTCATATTTTCTCATTTCAGGAAAATATAATGACAATTCGTTTTCCTTCACCGCATCAGGCTCAAATGAGCTGAATCCCGGAGTATCAAAAACAAACCCTCCGCATTCAAGTTCAAATAATTCCACGTGTCTTGTAGTATGCCTTCCACGGCTTATCTTGGCACTTATTTCCCCTGTTTTAAGTTCATTTTCAACTATATGATTAAGCAGACTGGATTTTCCTACTCCCGAAAGTCCTGCAAATGCAGTTGTTTTTCCTTTCAGAAATTCAAGAAATGCTTCTATGCCTTCATTTGTTTTACTGCATACACTGAAAATACGATATCCTGTATTTTTGTAAATTTCCATAAAATCATCAGGAGATCCAAGATCGGTTTTTGTTATACATATTACAGGTTTTATTCCTCTGATTTCAGCCATAATAAGGAGTTTATCAGTGAGGTAATAATCAGGCTGCGGATCTGCCGCAGAAGATACCACTGCAAGAGTATCTATATTAGCCACCGGCGGACGTATAAATTCGGAGGTTCTCTTTTCAATCTCTGTGATAATTCCTGTCTCTCCGTTAAGTTCTATTTCCACACGATCGCCTATCATAGGTTTTATTTTTTCTTTTCTGAACACTCCCCGTGCTTTGCACTCATATATATTTTTATCCGCCGCCTTAACAAAATACAGGCCGCCTATCCCTTTAATTATAGTTCCCTGCAAGCAATAATCAAGTCCTTTCTCACACCCCGGGTTTCAATTCTGCCAGCAATTGGGCAGACATTTTCATTCCCTGTTCATTATTTGTTTCGGTAAACTGTCTGTTAAGCATATTTGCGACGCTTAATGCAAGTTCCTTTGCACCCCACGTTATACCGTTTGCAAGCATTGTTTTTTTAATAATTTCAAGTGCAGGTTCTTCAAACTGTTTTTCTGCTTCCTTTTCAATCCTATTTTTACAATTTTCAAACAGATTTCCGGTATTATCAAAATATTTGCTTGCATACGCAAGAATTATTGCCAGATCATAATTTTTTATCTGCATGAAATAGTAAGCATAATTTCTGTAGATACGGCCAATATCCACTTTACGAACAGCATACACATGTGCACGTTTCATAAGTGTAAAATACGTTTTGTAATAACCTTTTCCTTTGTATGCGTCAGCTATGGCAAACAACAGCTGAACGTCAACGGGATTTGCATCCACCGCTTTCCACAAAATATCTATTGCTTTGTCATACTGCTGCTTTTCAAGCATCATTCCGCCATATACAAGATATGCCAAAGATAATTCAATCTGCATACCCTCAAGCTGTTTTTTTGTCTTTTTTTGAAAATTAAACGGATGAACATGATTTGCATACAGCAAAACCTCAAAAGCGTTCCTGAATGAATGATACTCTTTATCTTCGGTATCAACATAGTTTGCCGCTTCTCTTCTGATAACCTCTTTAATAAGTTTTAAAGCCTCATCACGCTTATCCTGTTCTTTATACTTTTGCACCTGCATAATAGCGTTCATAAACATTTGACTGTGTTTCTTTATTTCCTCGGGGTCTTTGAATATACCCATAGGTTTTGCTTCCCTGTCAAACAGCTTTTCTATTATATTTGTATATTTTTCCTGTACTATTTCCTCGTCTTCTATAATCTCGGAAATTATATCCTCAATATTTCTGTCACCCATATCATACTCTTCGTGTTCACCGTCAATCCAGCTGCCCAGCTTATCCTCTCCGTCACTGTCGGTTTCTACCGTCAAATATAAATATTTTGTATATCGGTCATTATATATAACGTATACGGTTTTACAAAGTGTTTCACTGAAATTCTTTTCCGGCATATCTATTTTAAGATATTTGACCCCGCATATATCCATAGGATCAGAAACGGTAAAATCATCGGCAATATAAGGATTTTCCAGTTTGTTCTGTCTGTAAATTCCATTATAGAAATTGTTTACATATGCTCCCTTATCCGCAGCCAATGCAGTAATAACATAAATAGGATCATCATTAAGCTTTGCCGGCAAAACCTTATGCTCAATAAGAAAACGTATCTGAAAATCAACATTATTCATTTTTTCTCTCAGCAATTTGTTGATTTCTTCCGTTTCTATGTCTGCGGCTTTTTCCTTTTCAGTTACCTCCGCATTTTCCTGTTCATTAATGATTTCATCCGCTTCATCATCGGTATTTTCAATCATATTTTCTGCTTCATCTTTGTTTAATTCTTTGTTATTGTCTTTCTTTTTAAAAATATCTTTTAATCCCATATTCCAAAATTCCTTTAATTTTATTTTTAATACATTTCTGTTATTTTATCATTTCAATTCGTTTTTGTCAATCCCGGAGCACAATCCTCCATAAAATCCTTATAAAGATACAGGGAACCGCATATAATATTCAATCTGTCATAAACATCAAAATATTTTTCGGCAGATTTTATATCCTCGCAAACAACTGTATTATATCCTTCACTCTTTAAAATGTCAGCCAAAAATCCCGAATTTTCGGACCTTGGATTATCTTTAACTTCAATTGTATAAAATCTTGTTTCATGGTTGCATACCGGCTTAAGTTCTCTGACGGCTGACAATATGTCCTTATCCTTCATAAACGCCATAAAAAAATTAATGTTCCTGTCAGGATAATATCTCTTTATTGCCTGTGCCAGTGAATGCATACCGTTTTTATTATGCGCACCATCAAATAAAATAAACGGTTTTTCAGATAATATTTCCAATCTGCCTATATTTTTTGCCTTGTAAATTCCGGAGCGAATATATTTTTCTTCAATATTTAATTTTAATGCACACTCAATAGCAAGAGCGGCATTTTCAGTCTGATGTGTTCCAATCATGGACATTTCAATATTATTTATATTTTTATAATCAAAGACTTCATTTTTCCCGTTATACGGATGCAAAACAGCTTTATCCACAACAATAAAATCATTACCGCACTTTTTTGCTGTTTCAGAAAAAATACTGCTTACACCCTCATCCTGTTCCAATGTTATAGTACATCCGCCGTATATACTATTCTTGATTATACCTGCTTTTTGCTCCGCAATTTCAGCCAGCGTATCTCCCAAAAAATTCATATGATCTTTTGCAATTCTTGTAATAACGGTAATAACGGGATTTTTTATCACGTTTGTTGCGTCTCTAACGCCTCCCAGTCCTGTTTCCAAAACTACATAATCACAATTATTCTTTGCAAACCACAAAAAAGCCGCAGCTGTCCATATTTCAAACTGCGTAGGCATTTCTCCCAGTTTTTTTTCAACATTTTTTGCCTGTTCTTCCACCTGCATAAGAATGGAATTCAGATCATCATCCGATATTTCTTTTCCGTCAATTGTAATCCTTTCGTTTACCCTGATCATGTTGGGAGAAATATATTTTCCTGTTTTATATCCCGCATCGGTTAATATATTCTGTAAAAAACAGCATACCGATCCTTTTCCGTTTGTTCCCGCAACATGAATAAACTTCAGTTTATCCTGAGGATTGTCAAACATATTCATAAGTTCGGTTATGCTTTCAAGTCTTAGCCTTGCAATTGCCTGAAAAGAATTAGCATATTTTATAAATTCCTCTTTTGACATATTGTCAGTTCCTTTCAATGGAAAATAATATTTTAAACTCAATTTTGTTATTTTAAATATTAAACACAAAATCAGACTGTTTTACCCCAATCAACCAGAGTAAAACAGTCCTGATATTAAAATTACTTATAGTATTCCTGTATACCTTTTACTATACCTTCTGCAATTAACTGCTGATAATCTTCATCAAATAATTTTGCTTCGTCATTCGGATTTGTCATAAATCCCATTTCAAACAAAACCACAGGTACTGTTGACCAGTTAAATCCTGTCATTTCAGTATTGGTATATGTACCTCTGTTTACTGCTCCGGTAAGTGACACCGCATTTTTTAATATTGCCTTTCCGAGACGTTTACTGTCTGATAAAAGCTGATTATCTGTAATGTATTTATATCCCGGCACAAGCATAGTCATCCCGGAACCACCCTCCTGAGTTCCATCCGCATGAAGTTTAATCGCAATATCCGCATTGTTATTATTTGCAAACTGAGCCCTTTCAATATTTGTCATATTAATGTAGGCATCGCTTCTTGTCATTATTACAGTTGCGCCCAGCTCTTCAAGCTTTGCTTTAAGTTTCAAACCTATTGCAAGAACCGCGTCATCTTCTATATGATTCGTACCTTTAGTTCCAGTTTTGTATGCATCTTTTGTTATACTTGAATTAGGTGCAATCTTTTCTTTTTTATTTTCTGTAAAAATACCATGACCGGGATCTATACATATTGTTTTTCCCGAAAGATTTACACTTGTTTGCTCTGTAGTCGCTGACTGTGTATTCTGTTGTCCGGAAGATGAATTTTGTGAATTGTTATTTGTCTGCATTTGATTTGAAGATGCGTTGTTTTGAGTTGTATCAGAGGCTTTTGAATCATTGTTCTGAGCCTGTGTACTGTCTGTTTTTGCCGGAGGCTGAGTAAATGTCGGCGTCGGTGTTGCTTCGGGAGAAGCTTCAGGAGACGCGTCGGGATCCACATAGTCCGAAATTTCTATATCCACCTTTTGTACCTCTTCAAATGGTGTTTCGGATTCTTCAGGCGAGTTACCGTCTTTTGTACCGCAAGCTGTAAGAGTAAGAGAGATAAGTAAAATTGACAATAGTATTTTTTTCATATTAATGTTCATTAACTCCTTTCAAAGCCCAATTTTTGAAAAAATTATTCATAATGCCATCTTGTTTGATACAGATTATACTCTATCAAATAATTAAAATAACAAAACGGACAATTTTTATTAATTGATTTTTATTTAATGACTGCTGAACAATTATGAAACGCAGCCGCATGGCGGCTTACAAGCGTTTCAGAATTGTTTAGGTGCAAGGGTTTTGTGCATTTTTGCAAAAAACCTTGCACCGTG
>CASFSH010000026.1 GCA_949297205.1 uncultured Bacillota bacterium
TCTTCAAGCATCAACAGATGCAAATGATACATTCAATTATGCTCAGAAGCAGACATTGCAGTATCGTTCGGGATTAGGTACAGTCAGCTTTGGCGGTAAGTATTATGTTGACGGAGACACAATCATTTTTGCAACAACAAATAATACAAGTAAATATTCTGAGGATTGGTCAAAGGTAATGCTTTCGCGTGCGTATTTGCGTGATAACCAGTCATACACGATAACGCCTTATCTGATAGATGAATACGGCTATACAAAAATTATACTGCTTGAAGCGAGTATGGCACATAAAACATTAAACATTCTTGTTAGCGATATTAATCAAGGGCTTAATATGGATGATGTACCCGTAACAAATCTTTGCGGACCTGTAGGGAATATTGTAGAGCTGGCTGTTCCGGCACTTGAAGGAAGTGTTTATGCAGGTATAAAAAAAGGTGATTATGTCAGTCTTTCAATAGACTATAAGGGAAATGCAACCAATGCTTCTATAATATATACTCCACAGGATGGAATAAAATATGAAAGACCTGCCGACAGCAGCTTTTATTCCGGTTCTGCAAGGTATATGGGAACTCTTAATAAAATCAATTACGGAGCAAAAAGAATGCAGCTTTATTGCGGATCAACGGCTGCTGTTAAAAATTTTGACCTGCAGTGGCTTGAACCGTCAATATATATTTATGATGGCAAAACCGTTTCGATGGGAACATTAGATGATTTGGAAGTCGGAAATATGATGGTTATAACAGCTTCATATGACAGACCGAGTGTAATTATAGTATACAAATAAGGAGGAGGTAATACTGTATGAGAATTAAAAAGACAGTGATTATGGCTCTTGTGCTGACCTTGCTTACATCGGCACTGCCTGCATATGCAAGGCTTGTTGTTACAACAATAGAGGCACCACAGGGCTGGAGCTTTGTATATAACGAAAATGCAACTACCGCAAATTCTGCTGCAGGGATAAGCAGTGACGAGTCGAGAACAGGCAAAAAATCTCTCAATATGGGAACAACTCTCACCTATACGAGTGACGGAAGTGTTGAAGCATGTTACCCTTTGCCTGATAATGCAGGAGCGGGGAACTATACGCTTACGCTATATATAAAGGGAGACTATGCAAAAACAGCGATTTATGCAGGCGTGGGAGCCAATACTTCGATTGGCGAAACGTTATTCCGTTTTACTGAAACAACAGATGGAGAATGGAAAAAATACGAAAAAACCATTGAATATAAAGGTGAGGAAGCTCTGAAAATAAAGATAGTCAAGGGTGCGGATAATGTTTACATTGATGATGTTTCGATGAAAAGCGGGGATACTGAGCTTATAGAAAACGGCGGCTTTGAGAATATGTCGGTCAACTCTGTTTCCTCAATCGTAACTGAGCCGGCAACGCAAAATCCGTCTCAAAGCGGGATAGCGTCATCAGAAGCTGCAGATATGCCGAAGAATTTTATAACTTATACAGGTTCTGAACTGACGCTGTCGTGGATAAATCCTGAAAAAAGCATTGAGAAGGTGCGTTTGTATGAGATTGTTTCAGGAATCACCTCTCTCATAACCGATGAACTTCCGACAGATTCGGGAGAAGTTGTTAATTATGTACTTCCCAAAGAAAAAGAAAACAGAAACTTCCGCCTTGTGTTTACATATACTGATGAGTCAGTCAGACAGTATGTGTTCGGAAATAATATAACGCCAAAAACACAAATTCAAGGATGGAATGTTGCATATAACGCAGGTGTTGACGGCAAAGAAAATGAGCTTTTGCCAATGAGTGTAAGCCTTGACTGTACCCAAAAGCACGGCGCAGCCGCAGCGGTAAAAATCAGCTCTAATGCTCAGAAGCTTAAAGAGGGAAGTGTTGTGATATCTCAGCCGGTTTCGCTCAGTGCTGATAAGACCTATATGCTTTATATGTGGGAAAAGGTACAGGGAACGGCAGAATATGCTGTGAAATGCGGTGAGACTTCTCTTACCCCCTCGTTTGTCAGGGAGGAAAACGGCTACAAGTTAAACAGCTATCGTATAACCGAACCGGGTGCAGACATTTCTATAACCTTTACAAAGAGAAACGAGGCTGTCTGGCTTGACGATATCGAGCTTTACGCCTTTGAAAACGGTAATCCGACAGGAGAAAATCTTATTACAAACGGAGATTTTGAAACCGGAATTGCTGTCGGAATTGCTTCGCCTGTAAGTAATATAAATGCAGAGGCTTTGGAAAATGCCGTAAAATTGAGCTGGACAAATCCTGATGCCGAATACCGGGCGACTGAGATTTACCGAAAGGAAGGGCAGAATTGGGTCAAGTGTGCAATTCTGAACAAAGGAACACAAAGTGTTACAATAGGTAATCTTCAGCAGGATATAACGTATGAATTTGCTGTCTCGACAAAAAATGCCGAATTGAATGATTCTGCAATCGGTACAGCATCGGCTGTGCCTAAGGGCCCGGCGGTTGTGATTGATGATGTAATAATCACCGAGCAAGCTAACGGTGTTTACAGCATAGAAAGAACAATAAATAATAACTATGCGGGCAATGATTATAAGGCAGAATTGATTGCGGCACTGGTTGAAAACGGCATAATAACAAAAATAGAATCAAGCGGAAGTGTTACGGTAGCGGAGAACGACAAAAAAACACTTTACCTGACACTTGACGCAGGAGGTGCAAATCCCGCAAACAGCAGTATTCAGATTTATACGTGGGATGAGCTTTTCGGAAAAGATATTTTAATTTCTTGTGAGGCATACAGCCTTTAAAGCTTATCCGAAAGGATAGATTGTGTTAATAAGCAGTTGGGAATCAATGTTACTGCCGGAATATCAGCATTATGCTTTTATAAAGACCACCCTGCTTTAAAATAGCTTAATGAGGATATTGTTGGGCGAGATATAACCCTATATCTGCTTAAAACAAAATTTACAAGGAGGAAATAAGAAAATGAGAGAAAAACTACTATCATTGGTGTTGGTTGTGGCAATGCTTTGCACGATGTGCACATCTGTGTTTGCATTTGAGGTTTCGGATGCGGGGGATTTAGCTCCTAAAGTTGTAGATGCAATTACTTACAGAAATGGAAACAATAAGCTTGGTATTGCGGTAATCTGCGATATCCCCGAATCAATTGTAACATCAGCAACTATAAAGCTCTATGACGCATCAAATACCGAGCTTTACACAAAAACCATAACAGCGTCCGCTGACCTTACAGCTCCTGAAGTTAATTGGGTAACAAGCGGCGCAAGAGCTTGCTGGGAATTTTGGGAGGTTTCCGACATGACAGCAGGTTCAACCTATAAAGCTGTTATAACTCTTTCGGACGGTACAAATAACGGAACAGCAACAATTGATAATATTGAAATGCCTGCAGGCGGCTATGAAAAAGCTTACAGCGGGTACAGCTTCGGACGCAGTATCTGTTCTTACGGAATAAACGGCGAGAGTGTTCCGTTTGCTAAAATAACCGTAGATGATACCTTTGCATATACGGGATCCAATTCGCTTAAATATCAGTCTTACGGTTTCATGTGGCATTCAAAGCTATCAAGCCGCTATGACTGGAAAACAAGGGTTGCATGGGCGAACTCAATCAACTTTGGCTTTAACGACGGAACATACTGGGAATACTCATTTGTATTTACCGATAAGGGCACATGGGATACTATCCCAACCTGTCAGGCAAATCCCAACAATAAAGGAAAAATAACCGACTATGCTAAAAATGTAGACATAGAAGGCATGGGTACAGTTAAAGAAACCGTTGAGCCGATAGACAACGGCTGGTATAGATATACAGGTGTATTCAGCGGCAGCGGACAAGGCTCAAGCAAGAACCCGATAATTCAAGCGCCGCACGGTATCGATGTCCAGCTTTGGTTTGACAATATTCAGCTCAGAAAGATTACTGACTATGATGCAACAACAGGTACATATTCAAATCTTGAAAGTAACGTGCTGTTAGGAAGTGGCTTTGAAACAAAGGTCTCTAACCTCAGAATGGTCAAGGAAAAGGTTCTCACATGGTCGTTGGAGGACAGTGCATATTTTGCAAAGCTTACAATTGCAAAGGATGGTGTGACAATAGGCGAAATAGACGGAACGAATACTGCAAAGGGCGTACAGGCAACCACATACACAATTGCTGATGAAGATTGGGATATTAATTCAACCTATACGGTTACGGCAGCGACAGGTGCAGGCTACGCACACGTATATCATTCTCCCACACCAGGCAAAGAGGGTGAGGCAGTTTCTATAAAGGGGCTTTCGGAAATTGTTATAGATAATTATAACGGTGCTGCGCCGGTTGATGCGATTGCGACAAATTCAGGTGACGGAATTATAGACGTTGTCTGGAATATGCCGATATCAGGCAAGACTGTTCTGAAAACAACAGCAGAGCTTTTAGATGCGGACGGAGATACAATAGCGTCCAATATTGTTACAGCTCAGGCAGGGCAGAAGAATGTTTACACAACTTTCCGTGCAGTGGATAAGACGGCGAAATACAGTGTAAAAATTACTGCCGTATATGATGATCTCAGTGCAGGTGTCGCTGTAATTGATGAAGTATATGCAGATGCAGAAAAAACAGGAAGTGACGTATCGGGAAGCAATACCTTTAAGGGCATGGTATACGGAAACTGGTGGGCAATAGCGAAAAGTTCAAACGGCAGATTGGTATATGATATAACCTACGATACCGAGAATACAAAAGCTGATCACGGTTCATTAAAGATTGATTTTAGAGGTGCGATAGTTACAAACAGCGCCGGCACAGAAAGCTTTTCGGATAACCATGCAGCAAGCTATGGAAACACATACCTTTTGATTAATAACATTGCAGGTGTTGAACAGGGTAAGTATTATGAAATAGAATATACCTATAAATCAACACCGAGAAGCGGCTTTGGCGACGGGGTTGCGCTGCCGAGATTCTGCGGCGGCACAGATACCACAAAGAATATAGGAAATACTGCTGACTATGTAGCCATCGGAACTGAAACAGATGCGGAAGGAAATACGACCGATGTTTACACACTGAGTGAAACTGATGACAATGGCTGGACAACTGTAAAGGCACTTTACAAGGCAACATCAAATGCTTCATTCTATTTCAGCATAATCAATGAGTGGAGTGCAAGAAGAGTTTTGTGGTTAGACAGTGCAACATTAAAGGAAGCAGTCTATGATGAGACAAACAAGAGCTATACAGTAACAGGCAATAACCTTCTTGTCGGCGGTGACCTTGACTTTGAAGTTAAAGATGCTGTTATGGAGGTTGATAACGGTATCGGGATTATTACATGGACCGAACCTTATCCGGAAATGGTACATAAGGTAAAAATATACACAGCTGACGGCACTTTTATTGATGAAGTTGTCGGAGGAACAAACTTTGCAACGGTTGAGGATTATTCAAAGGAGTATATACTCAAGGTTGTAACTAAAAGTGCATCCAAGATATCAACTGTTGAAACCCCGGGCATCATGGTGGCGATAGCCGAAGATGTTCCCGAAACAGAGATTGGGGAAATATCGCTTGATAAAAATGGTACAAAAGCAAACGCTTCTGTAACCGTAAAGAACAATAAGCTTCCGAGTTTACCTGCGATGCTTATTATTGCGGAATATGAGGACAATACATTTGTTAAGCTTATAAGCGTAGAAACCACACTATCAGCAGGCGATCCTCAGGAAATACTTTCAGGCGAATTAACTCTTAATAAGGAAGGAAATACCGTAAAGGCATTTTTGTTTGAGAGCTACAGTTCAATGAAGCCGTTGGCAAAAAGCGTTATGAAATAATTTATGGCATATGCCGGAGCAAAACTCCGGCATATGCAAAGCAAATGTAATGATATAATTATACAATATGGAAGGAATTATTACTATGAAAAGAATAAAAGCATTTGCAGTTTCGTTAGTTAGCTCTATACTTGTACAGCTTGCTGCTATGCCCGTTTCGTATGCGTATGAGTCCTGTATGGTTGCAAATCCGGCATCAGCGGGTACAACAGCGGGCTGGACAGCATTGGTTTGGACAGATTGCAAGGCGGAGGCAACACTTGATGATGAAGTAAAATACAGCGGTACATCATCGCTCAAGATTACAAATCCCACACCGTACGGTGCAAATCTTTACATGCAGGCATATACCTCGACCCAAAAGCTTGAAAAAGGAAAAACCTATCGTTACGGTGCAATGGTAAAGGCTAAAGATGCATCGGCTGTAAGCATTTTTGTTCTTCAGGGTGTACGTTCGGCAAGCTCTTCACTTATACCGCTAACCAATACATATGACTGGCAAAAAATTGAAATCACTTATACATCAGTAGCAGATAGTGCCGCCGATATTCGTTTTCAATGTGAGGACGCAACTGAAGGCTTTTGGATTGATGATGTGTTCTGCTATGAATATCAGGACGGCAAATATATAGGGAATAACTTGGTTTCAAATTCAGGCTTTGATGGTGCGGCACCATCGACAGATGTGGGCGCGCCTGATGTACCCGAGATGAGTGCTTCGGAGCAGATAAAGATTCTTGAAGAAAAATATCAGGCAATCAGGGAAAGTACAGAATTTGATGCTGATGAAATTAAGGCTGTTATGGGTAACTTTAAGTTTATACCTATGAGCTATAAAAATGATTTGATAATAGACGGCGACGTATCCGACTGGTCCGGTATTACTCAAATAGGCTTGCCTACAAACTCAGAGCAGTATCGGATTTATAATGAGGGCACAGTGCCTGATGTGATCGGCAATTTTAAAATGGCGTACGATGAGAAAAATCTCTATCTTGCAGTAGAGGTGACAGATGACGTTCACTACACAATTGATAACGATAACTGCTGGCAGGCAGACAGCTTACAGATAGCTTTGGGTACCGAGCAGGATGGCTACGGTGTTGAAATTAATATGACCCGCAATATGGAAACAGGCAAGGGCGGAGTTTATTCAGGCTCTTTGGATAAATTTGACCTGGAGACCATTGTGATGGTACCGTCGATTGACGGAAATACCGTAACCTACGAAATGGCTATTCCGTGGAAGATTCGTTGGAGCGAGGTTCCCGAGTCTATTATGTTTGATATTTTAATTAATGATAATGATAAAAGCGGCAGGGCATACGTTGTTGAGCTTGCCCCGGGTATTGCTGAAGGAAAAACAAATCTTGAATTCCCGAAGGCTGTCCCGGTAGATAAGGATTCCGGCTGGTACACATGGCTTGAAGGGTCGAAAAAGGTAAAAGCCGGAGAAGACAACACTTATGATTTATATCTGGTTAATGAGGGTGAGGAGGCAAGCTTCATCATTACTCCACCCGACGGCGGAGAGGCAGAGACCGTAACCATCGGTAAGGGAAAAGGTATTCACAGGGTTTATAACGTGGTATTTTCAGGTTACGGAAAACAGAAATGCGAAGCGCATATTTTAAAGGGCGATGCGGAACAAAGCACATCCTTACAGGTTGAAGTTGAGATGAGCGCTGATGATTACCGCAAATGGCTTGATAACGTAAAGGGTTATGCGAGCGAAATTGAAGCTTTGGTAGAGGAATGTACGCTTGTCGGAATAAATCCTGAATATGAAAAGCTTAATCTGGAGCTTTTAAAGTATTACAGCGAAGAAATGGAAAAAGACATTGATAACAACTTTTTCATCTGGCTGTCATATACATATGATTCTCTGAATGAGATATACAATAAGGCAAGAACAAACCTTAAAGCATATCTCTCCGGCGAAAAGGAACCGGAGATAGTTCCGATTTATGCGGGCGGAGACAGAGAGCCTGTCGGCTCGGTGTACTATGCAGAGGCTGATGTAAACGGCGTTAAGGAAAAACGTCCGATATTTTTTGTCGGTTTCGGACACTTTGGATATAATGCAGAGCTTTATAAATCTCTTTCCGCAGATTCTGCAACAATCGGTGACCAATGGGCATGGTTTATGATGTTTGACCCTACAAAACAGCCTTATGTTAACAGAAATGCGGGTGCTTATGAATCTGCTCTGCTGCCGTTTTTAGAGGATTCGGCAGATAAAAATATCAAGATAGATTATCTTTTGGGTGTAGAAAAGGGGAATAACTATCTCACATCAGCCTATCCCGAAACAGCTCTTACAAAAGGCGGCGGTACTCTTAACTTTTATCATCCGACTGTAAGAAAATATATGGAATGGGAAGCGGACAAGATGTTCCCTGAAATATTTTCCTATGGCTCTGTCGGCTCTGTTATAGTTTCAAACGAGCCAAGCTTTTTGTATACCGATAAGGAGGAGGCTTATCAGCCTTATTGGGCCGCGCATTTGGCAGAGGTATATAAGGGCGACATAAATTACCTGAACAAGACCTATGGTACGGATTATAAGGATTTCCTTAGTGTTGCACGACCCGCAGAGCCTGAGGCAAGTGCGTGGTATTATGACTGGCAGGCATTCAACAACAAGCTTTTCGCAGATTATGTGGGATTTTATACGGATTTAGTGCATAAATATGACCCGGATATGCCTGTACATGTAAAAATGAGACCGTTAGCATCGTCTCAGGATTCTGCCAAGCATATCTTCTTGGATTACGGCGCAGGTATTGAAGAACTTGCAAAGGTAACTACGGTAAATGGCTGTGATGCTCACGCCTATTACAATGCAGCGAGCTGGGAACCGCAGGAAAAATCAATGCAGTATGATATGCTACGGGGTATCCGTAATGCACCCGTATACAATACAGAGGACCATATAATTGTCGACGGAAATACATATATGAGCTATGAGCAGGCAGATCATGTTGAGGGAGACCTCTGGCAGGGCGCAATTCACGGAAGAGCGGTATCGGATATCTGGTACTGGTCAAAAAGCTATGACGCAAGCAGATTAGACTATGGTATGTGGCCTTTCAGACCGGACTGTGTTGAGGCTGTCGGCAGAACTCATTATGACCTTAACAGGCTTGGCTATGAGGTGGCTGCATTTGCAAACAAAAAGCCGAGAAGTGCTGTGCTTTATTCTGTAGGCTCAAGAGTTTTTGACAAACCGCATATGTGTGCATTGTATGAAGCTTATACCGATTTGCTGAATAACGGCGAAACTGTTAAATTTATTGCAGACACCACATCATCTGACGTATTTGAATGTGAAACTCTCTTCGTTCCGTATGTTAAGCATACAACAACTGAGGTTGTGGATAATATTTACAGCTTTATTCAAAAGGGCGGTAAGGTTGTATTGCTTGGAAGTGATTGTCTGAAATATGATGTGCATAATTATCCGCAGGATGAGGCAAAGCTTGACTATATTTATAAAAATTCGCAGATTGTTGAATTTAACGAGGACGGCTCATATGTGATTTCGCAGGATTCAAAGGACTTGATTGAAAAGACGGTAATAAATACTCTTGAAGCTATAGGAACACAACTTGTATTGACCGATGCTTCTACGGGTGAGCGTATTAAGGATGTTGAATACACATCTGTTGAATATGATGGCAAAACTCTTGTTAATGTTATCAGCTATGGTGATTGGGGTGCTGACAAGGAGGTCAAGATACTGTATAACGGTGCCGAAATTTCCAAATCTCTCGACTTGAGAACAAATACCAGCTATGGAAAGGTTGTAACATTAGAGAGAAGTATACCGCTATTGCTTGAGCTTAATGCAGGCGAGGGTGAACAGGTGCTTCCGTTTGACGATATAAAAGGACATTGGGGTAAGGAAAATATAACAGCTCTCTATGATAAGGGAATGGTACACGGAGTCGGTAACCGTATGTTTATGCCTGATTCTGATGTTACGGTTGCAGAATTTCTTACGATGATAGAAAATGCGGTTGGTCTTGAAAAGAAGGCATACACATTAGAACTGTCAGATGTTAGCAGTGATGCATGGTACGCCTCTGCCGTTCAGACGGCATATGAGGCAGGTATGCTAAATACCTTAATAAAAGACAATAAACTATCGCCTGACAGAGCTATTACACGCGAGGAAATGTGTGCGGTTGCTGTAAGTGCGTACGAATATGCCGCGGAAAAAGAGCTTTCAACAGGTACGGCTGTATTCGATGATAATGCGGATATTGGCACGGATTTTCAAACGTATATAAATAAGGCATATGCGAATAAGTTTATATATGGTGCGGGTAATAATAAATTTATCCCTAAAGACAGTGCTTCAAGGGCTGAAGCGGTAACAATAATACTTAATATATTAAATGTAAAGAACAGTTAATTTGAGTGAGGCGCTTGTCGGGAAGCACATTTTTCGGCAAGCGCCGAAAGCATAAAGGGTACGGTGATTTTTATTGTGATGAAAAAAATATTCTGTTTTGTTATATGTATTCTGGCTGTAATTAATGGTTTCTGTGCAAGTGCATATGATGCAGCTACATATCAAAACCATATAGATGAAATCGATTCGCTGCTAAAAATGTGCGAGGCAAAAAATTTAAATGTAAATTACGAGCGTTCAGCCTATATTACACTATCAGAATTTAAAGAATATATGGAAAAGGATATCGCCTCAGGCGCTCCCGAAGATCAAATTAAATATAATGATGCATATCTTGAAGGCTTATATACCGACACAAAGCAAGCCCTTGAAGGATATCTTGACGGTAGTATGATACCAAGGGCATCCGGTCAGAAAACAAATAGCTTTGGAAGAAATGTTAAAGGTAAAAAATTGGTTGATTCTGATGGTAACCCGATTTTTTCTGTCGGCTTTGGACATTTTGCCGGAGTAGTAACAGACTGCGAAACACTTGTGGATTGGGGTATGGACAATATTGCGGTTGAAATAGGTCCGATGTGGACAACGCGAAAAACGGATATATGCAATTTTCAGCTTACACCATATACAACAGCTACAATTTCAGCCGATACAAACGGCTATGAGGGAAGTTGTCTGAAAATTGTAAATGCCGAAAGCGGTGAGAGCAGTTTTTCGCAGCTTGTACAGGTAGAGCCAAATACATCATATACTGTTACAGCATATGCAAAATGTGACGAGCCATATTCGAGATTTTGGATGGGAAATAGTACTGATTGGAAGATAATAAACAACACATGGCAGAAATTCACATGGGATATCACGACCGGTACCGATGAGTGGTTTTATGCTCTTAAATTTGGTATAAGTGCAAGGACAACCGGCTTTTATATAGATAATATAATTATGGAAGTCAATGGCGAAAACAAAGTGCTTAACGGAGATTTTAAAAAGGGTAAAGGGTATTATTTCCATAATACATATAAACACATTTTTGACGCTCTTCAGGCTGCGCAGGATAATAATGCGGCGTGTAACGTACTTTTTCAGCCGGCATATATGCCTACCTGGTGGGGGGAGGTTTACCCCGAAACAACAGACTTATCGAGAGACGGATACTATAACAATTTCGGCGTTATAATCAATCATAATACTATGATTGAATTTTATAAGGAATTTTATGCATTTACAGCACATATGCTGAAAAAATATGATTCTTTATCAAGTATAATTTTGGCAAATGAGCCGAGATATGAAACTCTTTGCGCTCCTGATTTTTACAATCCAAAATTTGCAAAGTGGCTTAAAGAGGAATACTCTGCAGATATTAATAAGCTGAATTCAGCATATGATACAGAGTATACTGATTTTGATCAGGTAAAAATGCCGGAGCGTTTCTATCAGGAAAATAAAACCTATACGCCGCTTGATTATGACTGGCTTTGCTTTAATCAGGATATGGTGACGGAATTCTTTACTGCTGTATCCGGTGCCGTTCGGACGGAAACCGATGTGCCGGTCAGTATCAAAGCAGAGAATCCTCTTGTTCTGCAATCTTATCAGATAGGCTTGCAAAGGAATTTGCGTTATGGAATTAATGTGGAAAAATTAAGTCCTGCGTTTGATATAGCAGGCTTTGATAATTACTTTGTATATAATTGGAAGGAAACAAGAAGCGACACAATGGCATGGTATGATATGCTGGTATCCCTGACAGGAAAACCCGTATACAACAGTGAGGAGCATACTATTCCGGACAACAGTTATTACTATGGTCCGGAGCAGGCTCGGTATGTAAGATATAATCTGTGGCAGGGGGCAGTGCATGGAAAAGTAATGTCTTCATTATGGACTTATTCGCGCCCGTCCGATACTTTAGATACGGTTTTAGGAAGACCTGATTGTATGTATGAGGCGGCAAAAACGGCATGGCAGCTAAGAGACAATACAGATATTCTCTATAAAATGCTTGATAAAGCACCGAAAATTGCACTTTTATACTCACAAAGCTCAAGAATTTATTCGCCGAAGGAGTACTCTCAGAGCTTATACAGTGCATATCAGTATGCAGTGTCCACCGGTGCTAAGGCAGGATTTGTTACAGATGAGGATATTTCAAAGCTTGAACGGTATCAGGTTTTAATTCTTCCGAACACAAGCTATATAACTTCAGAAGCACTAAACGGAATAAGAAGCTTTATCCAAAATGGCGGAACGGCTATAAGACTCGGAGAATGCTTTAAAGGAGACGAACACAAGCAAAATCTTGACAGTGATGCAGTAAGCTACATAGTACAAAACTCAATACAGTCCAATGATTTAATAGCAGAACTGAATAATGCAGTTTCTTCAAAAGTACAGCTTACCGATACAAACGGTAAGCCGGTGGCGGGACTTGATATGCAATATTCAGTTAAAGCGGGCAGAGTATATGTAAATATATGCAATATTACAAATAATCCGATTAACTTTAATCTGAGCTATAACGGTGAAGCAATTACATCTGCTGTCAGCGAGCTTGAAAATTCGGAAATTACAAGCTTTATTGCAGAACCGACAGTTCCTATGCTTTTAAGCTTTGATTCAAACGAGGATATTGTGAGCTTTGAAATACTTTCCTTTAAAGACGGAACGGCAGAGGTCAAGAGTAATTGCACCAATTATTGTAACGCAACGGTAGCAGTTATTTTGAAGGACAAGAGCGGAAATATTAAAGGTATAGCAGCGAACACTAAAAGATATAGACCGGGAGAGATAAAGAAAATTACAACCGTATTTTCTGATAAATCCGATGAAGATACGCTTTATGTAAAAGTGTGGAAATCATTGGAGGATAGAACTGAGTTGGATACAGTACATTCATATTAATGAGGAGATGCAGTTAAAATGTTGGAGAAATATTTTGATTTAAGCAAGATAAAAATAAGGACAGGAAAGGATATAGAAGTATATCCCAAAATCGATGATAGGAAAAGCTGGGAAAGCTTGTCTGGCGATATAAAGGAAAGTCTGGTAAGAGAGGCAGAAGAATATATAAATTATAATTATCCGGCACTTCTTGCCATGAATTATGAAAAGCTTTATTCGGAGGATTCACGAGATCCGTATATGAAGCCGTATTATCACCGAAGAGAAGTGCTGACAAAGCTTGTAATTGCAGAATGTATAGAAAATAAGGGACGGTTTTTGGCGGATATAGTAAACGGTATATACTTGGTTTGTGAGGAAACTACCTGGATGGATCCTGCACACAGTCTTGTAAACTATGCGGTAAATGACGGAGAAAGGGATATTCTTCCGAACAAAAAAAGCGAAATGCTTGACTTGTCGCTGGGACACACGGCACTGGTGATGGCATGGACGTATTATCTGTTAAAGGACAGGCTTGATGAGATAACACCTCTTATTTCTCAAAATATTGAAGTGACTATGGATGAAAAAGTCTTTACACCATACCTTAAACGAGAGGATATATGGTGGTTTACTTTTGGCAACAACTGGAATACTTTTATGAATAACTGTATAGCAAGAGCTGCCTCCATTGTTTTAACCGACGAGAAAAAATTACGAAAAGTTCTTGAAAAATCACTATGGAGTATTGACTGCTATTTTAAAGCATATCCTTATGATGGAGGATGTGAAGAAGGAACAAGTTATTGGCATTCAAATGTTGGCGATAGCTTTTTAGAATGGATTAAGTATGTAACATTCGACAAAGTTGATATTTTCAAGGAACAGCAGCTTAAAAATATTGCCGACTACGAGAGAAATATGTATGTCGGGAAAAACAATTATGTTTCGGTTTCGGATTCTCATATGCATTTTGAAAAGGAAAAGACAGAAACACTGTTCAAAATCGGTAAGCTGGTCGGTAACGAAAATTTAAAAATTATGGCGGCAAAGCGAGGAATTGAGGACGTTCAAAACAAAACATTCATAGTAGATATTTTAAACAGCCTTTTTTACAATAACTTGAGTGAGGAGATTTCCAAACTTGAGAATAAAGAGGTTAGCTTTGAAAAAAGTGTATGGTATGATAGTATCGAGACAGCCATATGGCGTGAAAAAGAAACGGAAGGCGGTCTGTTCTTTACAATTAAAGGCGGAAATAACGAAGAACTTCATAATCACAATGATGTCGGCAACTTTGCTGTTTTTAATGACTGTGAGCCGGTAATAATAGATGCCGGAATGGGTGTATATTCAAATACGGCTTTTTCGCCGCTTCGATATACAATATGGTTTTTTAATTCGCAGTATCATAATGTGCCGTATATTGGCGGTATTGAGCAAAAAAGTGAGGACAAGGAATGCAAGGCAATAAATGTAATCCATACAGAAAATTCCGTTTCTATGGATTTGGCTCCTGCATACAGAGATGACAGCATTTTACAATGGACAAGGAGAGTCAAATATGACAGAGAAAACAATGAATTTATATTTGACGAGCATTATGAATTTACCGATGAAAAGGAAATTGATTTGCATTTTATGCTTGCAGAAGATGTGACGGTTGAAAGTGATAGAATTATTCTTCCGCATAATATGGAGCTTTGCTATGCGAATATGGATGCAAGCATAGATGCGGTTTCAAATTCTGACAAGATAATGGAGAAAAACTGGGGTAAAATTTATAGATTGAAGCTCAGAACCAGTGGAAAATGCGGTGATATTCACTATACCATAGCAAAAAGAAAATAAAATACCAAAAACAAATTTATTTCTGAAAAAGGAGAGCGGAGTATGCGCAAGGATGAAGCAAAAAAATATCTTTTGTCAGCCTCAAAAAGAGTAAAAGATAATTTGAAGGATTTTTATGATTGTTTTCCGGGAGACCAATCGGAAAATTATGTATATACGGCATGGGAGGGAATAAGCTGGACAGAAGGCTTCTGGACAGGAATGAATCTGCTTGCCTACGAGTTTACAAAAGACAAGGCTTATCTGCCTGCTATCGAAAAGCAGCTTGAGTATTTTAAGAATAGAGCGGAAAAAAGAATTGTTTTGGAGCACCATGATTTAGGGTTTTTATATATACCATCCTGCGTTGCCAAATATAAGCTTGACGGAGATAAAAATGCACGCACGACGGCACTCTTGGCTGCGGAAATTCTGTGTGACAGATTTAGAGAAAAGGGCGGATTTCTTCAGGCGTGGGGTGAAACTGCACGCGCTGAAGATTATCGCCTGATTATAGATTGCATGATGAATATTCCGCTTCTTTTTTGGGCTTTTGAAGAGACGGGGAAT
>CASFSH010000027.1 GCA_949297205.1 uncultured Bacillota bacterium
GGAAATACGGTATACAGTTTTTCCCCGGATGATTTTTGTTCGGCAATGTGCGAACTGGTTTGCGAGGGTGCGAGAATAATAGGAGGATGTTGCGGTACAACTCCGGAATACATTAAGCAATTAGTGGATTCTACAAAAGATATTACTCCGAAGGAAATTATACAAAAAGATTATACACTTGTTTCATCGTATACTCATGCTGTTGAAATTGGAAAAGTTCCTGTTTTGATAGGGGAAAGAATAAATCCCACAGGGAAAAAACGATTCAAAGAAGCTTTGGTAAACAAAGATTGTGATTATATTTTAAAGGAAGGTATCAGTCAGCAGGAGAAGGGAGCGGACATACTTGATGTAAATGTGGGACTTCCGGGCATTGATGAAACTGAAACAATTGTTAAAACGGTTGTAAAATTACAAGAAGTAAGTGATTTACCTTTGCAAATTGATACAGCAGACAGCAGAGCAATGGAAGCTGCCATGCGTCTATACAACGGAAAACCCATGGTTAATTCCGTAAACGGTAAAAAAGAAAGTATGGAAAAAATATTCCCGTTAGTAAAAAAGTACGGAGGCGTGATTGTCGCACTTACTTTGGATGAAACCGGCATACCTGACAGCACAGAGGGAAGAGTAAAGATTGCAAAGCGTATTATTGATACAGCAGCAATATATGGAATTTCAAAAAAGGATATTATTGTGGATCCTCTGGCAATGACAATAAGTTCCGATACAAAATCGGCATTGGTAACTTTGGATACATTGAAGGAAATGAAAGATGTATACAAAGTCAATACCTCTTTGGGTGTTTCAAATATTTCATTTGGTTTGCCTGAACGTGAATTTATAACATCGACATTTTTTGCCCTTGCACTTGCAAACGGATTATCCGCTGCAATAATGAATCCATATTCT
Source organism: uncultured Bacillota bacterium (assembly GCA_949297205.1). Classification (GTDB taxonomy): domain Bacteria; phylum Bacillota; class Clostridia; order UBA1381; family UBA1381; genus RGIG1988. The sequence goes on from CASFSH010000027.1 coordinate 913, forward strand.
TTTGAAATGATGAAGGTATATCATTGTTTTATGGCACTTACCAATAGGGATATAAATTGTGAAAAGTATATTGAATTTGCATCGTCGGTACAGAAAGAAAAGATTGTTGAGGGAAATGTAAAAAGTGATACTCAGTGGGTAAATGTGGATACTCTTTCAGGTTCGATAATAAAAGGTCTGAAAGATCAAGCAGCAAAAATCACAAAGAAGATGTTACAGGATTCATTGCCTATGGATCTTATAAATAATGAAATAATACCTGCATTGGATACTGTGGGAAAAGGCTTTGAACAAAAAACTGTATATCTTCCTCAGCTTTTAATGAGTGCAGAAGCTGCAAAAGCTTCTTTTGATGTGATAAAAGATGCATTTTCCGCAAACAATGCAACTCAAAAAAAAGCTACATTTGTTATTGCAACAGTTAAAGGAGATATTCATGATATAGGCAAAAATATTGTTAAAGTATTGCTTGAGAATTATGATTTTAATGTAATAGATTTGGGTAAAGATGTTCCTCCTGAAGAAATTCTTCAGACGGTTATTGATACAAAGGCGCCCCTTTGCGGTTTAAGTGCATTAATGACAACTACTGTTCCGTCAATGGAAGAAACCATAAAATTAATAAAACAACAGGCACCATGGTGTAAGGTTGTTGTAGGAGGTGCAGTGCTTACCGAAGATTATGCAAAAATGATAAATGCGGATAAGTATGCAGCAGACGCTATGGAAACGGTAAGGTATGCAGAAAAAATAAATAAAGAAATATAATTTCAAGTATAGGTCAATACGAAATTGATAAAATTCTTAATTTCGTATTGACTTTTTTTAATTAAAGTGGTACAATATGAGAGTATTCTCAATTTGTGAGGATATTTTTTGTTGTGTTTATAAGAACGGAGATGATATGTCTATGTACAAAACAAAACAGCAAAGACAGTTATTGGATTTTTTTCTTAAGAATATTTCCTCTCAGTTTACAATAAATGAAATAGTATCACAGATATGCCCGGATGATGGGGCGGGGAAAAGTACAATTTACCGAAGAATATCAAAAATGGTAGAGGACGGTACACTTATGAAGCTAAGGGGAGAAGATGGAAAAAGTACGGTGTATCAGTATAGCGGAGAGGGTACGGACTGCGGGGAACATTTCCATTTAAAATGTACCTCATGCGGAAAATTAATTCATCTGAATTGCAGTCAGCTGGATGATATAAGAACTCATATTTCAGATGACCATGATTTCACTGTTGATGTAAAGAAAACGGTTTTATACGGCATTTGTTCCGACTGTAAAAAAGATAAGGAGTAGTATGATGAATAGACTTAAATATTTTTTGTGTGGTATAATGCTGTTTCTGTGCGGATGCAGTACATCTGTTCAGAATACTGATGATAGACCGTATGTTATGACAACAATTTTTTCCTCCTATGATTTTGCAAGACAGATTGCGGGAGATAAAGTAAATGTTAATCTGCTTTTGCCGCCGGGAAGTGAAGCTCATAGTTTTGAACCGTCTCCGAAAGATATTATAAATATTCAGAATGCGGATTTATTTATATATACAGGAGGAAAATCAGACAGTTGGATAGATGATATATTAAGCACAATAGATACAGGCAATATGGAAATAATAAGACTTATGGATGTATGTGAAACGGTGGAAGAAGAGCTTATCGAAGGAATGCAGGAAACGGATCATAATCACAATGAAGAAGCTCACGAAGAAAACGATACAGAGTATGATGAACATGTATGGACTTCACCGAAAAATGCAGTATTGATTACTCAGGCAATTTCCGATGCACTTTGTGAATCAGACGTCGCAAATGCGGATTATTATAAAGAAAATACAGAAAACTATATCAATCAGCTTAATGAATTGGATAATAGCTTCAGAGAAGTTGTAAATTCTGCGAAACGCGACACCCTTATATTTGCCGACAGATTCCCGTTCAGATATTTTGCAGATGAATACGGTTTGAAGTATTATGCAGCTTTTCCGGGTTGTGCAGAGGAAACAGAGGCTGATATTTCAACTGTAACTTTTCTGATTGACAAAGTCCGGGAAGAAAACATCCCTGTAGTCTTCTATATAGAATTTTCAAATCATAAATTGGCAGATGCTGTCTCGGAAGAAACAGGGGCAAAAACCATGTTATTACATTCATGTCATAACGTTACAAAAGAAGAATTTGATCAGGGTGTTACTTATATTGATCTTATGAACAATAATATTGAGGCTTTGAAGGAGGCGCTTTATTGATGGCATTAATTACTTGCGATAATATTACTCTTTCATATGATTCAAGACCTATAATAAGTGATTTATCCTTTGTGGTATCTCAGGGAGATTATCTTTGTATTCTGGGAGAAAACGGAGCAGGCAAAAGTACTTTGATGAAAGGCATACTGGGATTATTAAAACCGACAAGCGGAGAAATTAAATATGGTGACGAGCTTGTTCAGAGCGAAATAGGCTATCTTCCTCAGCAGTCGGATATACAGCGTGATTTCCCGGCATCGGTCAGTGAGGTAGTTTCTTCAGGATGTCTTAATAAATGCGGTATCTTTCCTTTCCTGAAAAAAACACAAAAGGAAACAGTAAAAAAAAATATGGATTTTCTTGGAATTACAGAACTTTCACATAAATGCTATCAGGATTTGTCGGGAGGACAGCAGCAAAGGGTTCTTCTTGCAAGAGCTTTATGTGCCGCGGGAAAACTTATTGTTCTTGATGAACCTGTGGCAGGTCTTGATCCTGTAGCTACAAATGAATTATATGCGCTTATAAAAACTTTAAATAAAAAATACAATATATCCGTTATTATGGTATCTCATGATATAAACGGTGCAATAAACAACGCAACCCATATCCTGCATTTAGAACATAATGATATGTTTTACGGTACGGTAAAAGAATATATTACCGGTGAATTTTCAAAAAAATTTTTAAACATAAACGGAGGGAATAATAAATGAATATATTTTCTTTAATGATGTCATATCCGTTTATGATGAGAGCTGTTGTGGTAGGTATTCTTGTTTCGTTGTGTGCTTCTATGTTGGGAGTATGTCTTGTATTGAGAAAATTGTCAATGATAGGGGACGGACTTTCTCATGTGGGATTCGGTGCTTTGGCAATTGCTTCGGTGTTGGGGTTTTCACCTCTTGAAATCACCATACCTATTGTAATTGCAGCTGCATTTTTGCTTTTAAAACTTACCGAAAGCAGTAAAATAAAAGGTGATTCCGCAATTGCAATAATTTCTACAGGAGCACTTGCACTTGGCGTTATGATTATATCCGTTTCGGGAAACGGAAATGCGGATCTTAACAGTTACCTTTTCGGAAGTATTCTTGCAATGAGTAATACTGATATGATTTTGAGTGTTGTTTTATCGGTTGTTGTACTTATTTTGTTTAATGTATTTTATAATAAAATTTTTGCTGTTACATTTGATGAAGAATTTGCACGGGCAACAGGTATTAATACAGAGTTGTTCAATATTTTGATTGCCGTGCTTACAGCTGTGACAATTGTAATAGGAATGAGAATGATGGGTGCTATGCTTATATCTTCTCTTATAATCTTCCCCGCAATATCCTCAATGAGAATATTCAAAACATTTAAACCTGTAACAATATGTTCGGCAATTTTATCAGTTATCTGCTTTATGATAGGCATAACGCTTTCTTATATCTACGCAACACCTACAGGTGCAAGTATTGTTCTGGTCAATATAGCCGCATTGCTGATATTTTTTATTATAGGAAAAATTCTGAAAAAATAAAAAAGGACATATAATAAACCCCATTGTATAATCGGTAAATATATTGCCGTTATACAATGGGGCTGTTTATTAAAATACATTTAAAAACATTTAGATAAGTTCAAAATCAAAAAGATTAAATGTTTTACAGCCGTTTGTCTTTATCGGAACAAATTTAACAGATACAGCTTTTTGATTTATGTCATGCATAACAAATCTCTGATGATTATCAGTTATCCATATAACATTCTCATTGCCGATTTCATCTGTAACTATGATTTTGTATTCTTTAATCAGCGTATCGGGTAAAACAAACTTTTCTTCATACAGTCTGTAGTTACATGGCATATTGTGATAATTTCTATTAAGATTGCTGTCAAATACAAGTCTTACCTTATTTATAAATTCAGGTTTATCAAAGGTATATTCAATTGTTTCCGCTTTTTCGGAGGACCACATATTTTCCTTTCGTCTTTCGATACCGTTCATAACAATGGGAGCAGAACAGGTTGCTTTTTTTGTTAGAGCTGAAACTTCTCTTTGTTTTCCGGGAAGGAAACAATCGTCGTTCATAAGATATTTTTGGAGTTTGTCGGAATTTATTGTTTCGGGAGTAGAATTATCTTCTTCCATTACAGCTACAGCTGTTCCTACTGCCTGACCTAAAAGAGCACAGGTAGCCATAACACGGCATGAACTTAGAGCAGCGTGGGTCACGCTTATATTTCTTCCGGCGAAAAGCAGATTTTTTATATTGCATGAATAAAGACTTTTAAAGCCTATGCCCCACGGAGAAGGTGCAGGATGATATATTGTGGGATGACCGCCGCGGTAATAAAAACCTTCCGGAAAATGATCGTCCATAGTCCATCCGGCATAAGCTACCACATCATCAAATTTTCCGCCTGCTTCAACGTCATTTTGAGTAATTACATGGGCGCCTTTATAACGGCGGCTTTCTCTTTTACCGGGTAAAAATCCGATCCATTCAAGTTCCCAGTTGTCAACGCCATGATCTCCTTTATTTTTCATATGATCCCATACACCGTATACAATTTTTAATAACTCGTCACGGCATTCGTCAACATCATATATACAATCTTTTGTACCGCCAAGTTCAATCCACCAGAAATTATTATCTCTTTCATGAGATGCCATCGGCAGATCTTCATCACTTTCATATGTATATGCCCATGACGGGGGAGTAAATGTTGTTTTATGATCTGTTTCTCTTATCTGGAAAAGACAGCTCATACCCATTGTTTTTCTGTCAGCTACGTCGGGAGGGATGGTTTCGTTATATTCTGATTTTGCTTCTCTGCCATACATATATTCAGCTCCGGTTAAGGGGGCAAGTATGGAATCTCCGGAACAATCTGCAAAATAATCCGCCTTTACGGTATAATATGTCTGTGAGTTTAACTGCCATCCTGTTACGCTGACAATTTTATTGTCTACAGTTTCAGCTTTTAAACAGGTACAGTTTAATAAAAGCTTCAGATTAGGTTCAAGAATTGCTTTTTCATACAGGACACTGTCCCAAATAGAATATTTGTGTGCAGGATTCTGATAAAAGTTTTCAAGTTGTATTTCTTCAATAATTCCTGTTTCTCTGTTATCTTCACCATGAGCGCCGCATACCCACATTCTGATTTCACTTGAAGAATTGCCGCCGAGAACACTTCTGTCATGAATTAATACAGTCTTTATTCCATGACGTGCAGCTGAAACAGCGGCACAAAGACCGGAAAGTCCTCCGCCTACAACACAGAATTGTGCAGAATATTCTATGTTTCTCATAATAATCATCCTTTACATTTTTTTAATATTATGATATAATTATAGCATAATTAATATATTTATCAATATAAAATTAAGCAAATAAGATATAATATTCTGCAAGGAGAAAGAAATGAAGAGCGATATAGTTGATATAATTAATTTTTTTGAATTTGCCGAAAAAAAATTTAATATAAGAATATCTTTTCATACAATATATTATAAAGATTTTTTTGATGCGCATAATCCTGATATAGGCCGTTTCAATACACATTGCAGCAGATTTTGCAGCTGTGTTAAGTCGAATTATCAAATGAATATAAGATGCCAACGGCAGCAGAATATTGTTTTAAATAAATGTGGATCACATACTTTTTACGGGATGTCTTATTGTGGAATGGAAGAATTTATTGTTCCAATCAGAACTGAAAATAATATATACGGTTTTATAAGTATAGGCGGTTTTTGTACGGATTTTGAAAAAAGCATGAGACGGATAAAAAGGAATGCATTATTATATGGAGTAGATGCAGAAAAAATGTGCAGGTATCTGAAAAAGCTTTCAGAACCTCAGCTTTCACTAAGTGATATAGAATGTTTGTTTAAATTATCTGCCGACAGATTGGCAGAACTTATGAGTGAGTATAGCGAGCGTGAAGAAAAAGGGCTTAAAAAAAATATTTATTCCGAAATTATTGCATATATAATGCTTAATTATACAAAAAAAATAACGGTACATGATATTTCAAAGCATTGTTATTGCAGTGAGTCGTACATAAACCATATTTTTAAAAAAACAAGCGGAAAAAGCATCAGCGGATATATAAATGAATTAAGGGTTAACAAAGCAAAAGATTTATTGAAAAACACCGACATAAATATATGTGAAATCTCTGATAAAATAGGATTTTCCGAGACAAATTATTTTTCTAATATATTCAGAAAATATTGCGGAGTTTCACCAAAAGTATACAGACAAAAAAACAAAAGTCAAATATTGTAACAGCGTATTATATTCCATGCGGTAATTAATTTTTCAACGGTCCATGAAGCATTTGCAGGAGAAGTGGAGGGAAGACACACTGTGTCTTTTCCAATAGATTTTCTTATGTACTTATCATAATATTTTCCGGCAGTTTTTCCGTTTGTGAATATTTGCTTTATATCCGCTGATTTAAGTATAACAGACAAATCATTTGGTGTTACGTTTTTTATTGAACTGTCAGAACTTCCTGTTATTTCACAGGAAGCTATTACGTCCCATAAGGCAATGTTATTTGATAAAAGAAACTCTCTTTTTTCAGGTATTGTATTTGGAACAGGACAACCATATACTGAGGAAACAACTTTCCAGAATCGATTTTGTGGGTGACCGTAAAAAAAGTTTTGTTCACGTGATTTTACTGACGGAAAACTTCCCAGTATCAGTATTTTTGAATTGTTATCATAAAGCGGTGCAATAGGATGATAAATCATAGTAATCCTCCGTTTTGCCGCCTAAACAGCGGCACAAATTCTAACAGTAAGCTGCCGTTTTAAGTGACGACGGAATATGTGTATATTCTGAGTCGGGAAAAACGGTGAAATGTGCAGCATATTTTCTCTGTTAGTCCTATAAATAAAAATATTTTCGATAAATTACTGATTTATTATATCATTATATTTCATTAGAGTCAAATGATTATTATTTTTTTAAGTATATTTATATGAATTAAAATAATTTATAATTAAAAACTTATTTGATGAATATAAAAAATTATCGTGGACAATTAAGCAATTATTTATATAAAAATGTATATTTAGACAGAATTAATTATTTGTTCCAAAACTTTCCTTACAGTATTTCCCGAAATTTAGCATAAAACTACAAAATATGCACAAACTACATTTGCAAATATTAAAAATGCAAAGGAGATAATATATATATGAAAGCTACAGGAATCGTAAGACGTATAGATGATTTGGGAAGAGTTGTAATACCAAAGGAAATAAGAAGAACACTGAGGATCAGAGAGGGAGATCCTCTTGAAATATTTACCGAAAAAGACGGAGAAGTTATTTTTAAAAAATATTCACCCATAGGTGAATTGGGAGATTTCGCATTAACATATGCCGAAACTCTGGCAAAAACAACGGGAAAGGGAACCTGTATAACGGACAGAGACAGTATAATTGCAGTATCAGGAATTCCAAAGAAAGAATTAATGGAAAAAAGAGTAAGCAGAGACATAGAAAATGTTATGAGTGAAAAAGCACCTTTTAAATCCAAAGGACAAAATAACAGCCTGTCAATTGCTGAAGGAAATGAAAAATACAATGCAGGTGTAGTTGTTCCAATTGTATCTGAGGGCGATACGATAGGTTCGGTTATTTTTGTTATGAATGATGGGGAATCGGTAAGTGAAGTGGAAACAAAACTTGCAGAATCCGCTGCGGGATTTTTAGGAAGACATATGGAAGGCTAAAAAATAAATCTGTGGATTAAGGCAGTATTTATACCTTAATCTCACAGATTTTTTGTTATATTATTTTTTTGCAAGTTTTTTCAATTCATTATTGCTTACTCTGAAGGTTGTCCATTCACTCATGGGAGAAGCCCCCATATGTTTATAAAATTCCATACTTGAGGTATTGCTGTTAGGACAGCTGAATTCGAGTTTTTTACATTCTCTGTCAACTGCAATTTGTGCTATTTTTTCAAAGAGTTTCTTTCCATAGCCCATTGTGCGAAATTCAGGACTTATGTACAAATCTTCAATATACAATCCCGCACCGCCCATAAATGTAGAAAAGTTATGATAAAAAAGACAGAAACCGATAACTTTGTCATCAACCAATTCAAATAAAACTTCTGCCTTGTTGCGGATAAAAATCCAATCTTCAAGACTTTCTTCATTTACATTTAACTGTTTATCAAGTCCTTCAAATTTTGCAAGCTCCTGTATAAACTGCATAATAAGCGGAACATCATTTTTCCGCGCATATCTGAAAGTTACATTACTCATAATTTGCCTCCTGCAATATCTGTAAAAATATTAATATTTTACAGATATAAATTATAACACATTTAAAGAAAAAATCAATAGAATCAATAAAAAAATGAATATTGAGCTGATAATTTTATTTTAGGTTTTTTATGTGACGAAATACCGCATCTTCTCCTTCTTCTTTTAACATAACAAGCCATTCTTCAAGCATATCGGCATTTTTTTTGTGCATATATTTTCTTGCTTTTGAATGATAAAAATATTCAAGAGGGTGATCTTTACTGTAATTTTTACCTTGGTATATTTTACTTGCGGCAATGCGGTCACACAGCATTTCTTTAACATATTTTATAGGCATTTCAACGGGAAGAATTTCATGTGTTTTAATGTCGTAATCGTACCAATATTCAAAATGATGTTTATTCCTGCCTTTATGATGAATCCATGCCTTAGAATAACCAAACAGCTGCCGTTCCATATCATTCGGACTTTTTGTCCCCTGATAGTATTTTGCTCCGGTCAGGAATTCACATGGTGAATATTTTGATAAATCGTGAAACAATCCCTGAAAACCTATTCCGGCTTTAAAACAATGTTGTATTACCTTGTGTCTGTGTTGAGTTATTGTTTTAAAATGCCCTATTATATTCATTTATAACATTCCTTTCAATACATACCCGATAAAAAAATAATAGCACAAAGTCAGAAAAAAGTCAATTGTAATATTTTATAATTATTATATTTAACAGACATAAATGGAATAATAATTTTCTACTTTGAGAATAATTGTATTCAGGGAGTGAATTTTAATGTTAAATACTATTTTTATGGCAGTACAATTTTTCTTTACGGTAATAATAGGAATATATTTTTTAGGGCAATTAAGAGGCCAGCGTTCAGATAAAGAAGGAATAAATGAGGATTCAAAGCACGTTATGGAAAGGCTGAATGCCATGCGAAAAATATCTCTGACACAGCCCTTGACAGAGCAGACAAGACCTAATGATTTATCTGAAATAATTGGTCAGGAGGAAGGAATAGAAGCTTTAAAAATTGCATTATGCGGAAAAAATCCACAGCATATATTAATATACGGACCACCTGGAGTAGGGAAAACCGCCGCATCAAGAGTTGTAATGGAATATGCCAAGCAGTCCGAAGGGACGCCTTTTAAACAAGATTCGAAATTTATTGAAGTTGATGCAACAATTATGCAGTTTGATGAAAGAAGTATTGCAGATCCTTTAATTGGTTCGGTACATGATCCCATTTATCAGGGAGCGGGTGCATACGGTGCTGCAGGAGTTCCCCAGCCAAAAGAAGGGGCAGTAAGCAAAGCTCACGGAGGTATTTTGTTTATAGATGAGATTGGGGAACTTCAGCCGATACAAATGAACAGGCTTTTAAAAGTTCTTGAGGACAGAAAAGTTAAATTTGAGAGTGCGTATTATTCAAGCACAAATAAAAATATTCCGAGACATATTCATGATGTTTTTAAAAATGGCGTACCTGCTGATTTTAGATTGATAGGCGCTACTACAAGAAGTCCTGAAGAAATCCCGCCTGCAATAAGATCTCGGTGTACCGAAATATTTTTTAATGCTTTAAAAAAAGAAGATATTTTAAAAATAATAGATAATACAGTTGAAAAATTGGGAATAACACTTAATGATGAATGTAAGAATTTTATGTGCAAATATTGTTCAAACGGTCGTGATACCGTTATGTTGTTACAAACTTTATCATCAAAATTAAATCTTGAAAAAAGAACAGAAGCTTCAAAACAGGATATAGAATGGATAATCGACAGCGGACGTTATAATCAGATATATGAATACCATATAAATGACGGTTACAGTATTGGAAGGGTGAACGGTCTTGCAGTAACAGGAAGCGGAAACGGTATTGTTATACCAATCGAAGTTTACAGTGAAAAATGCGAAAAAAGACATGAAGGTATGGTAAAATGCGGTGGGATAACAGAAAATGAAACAATTGAAAAGGGTCAGCAGACATTTTCAAGGACAAGTACCGCCAGAACTTCTGTAGAAAATGTTATGACAGCCTTAAAATCTGTCTGTGGAATAGATGCTGATAATTATAATATACACATTAATATTCCGGGAGGAATGCCTGTAGACGGACCTTCGGCGGGAATTGCAATATTTGTATGCTGTTATTCAGCAATACTTTCAAGAAAAATATCAAATAAAATTGCATTTACCGGAGAAATATCAATAAAAGGTGATGTTCTGCCGGTAGGTGGAGTGGATGCGAAGATTGAAGCAGCAAAAAATGCAGGAGCGGATACTGTTATAATACCGAAAAGCAATTATTCGGAAAAGTTTTTGAACAAAAAGATAAATGTTATCGCCGTAAATAATATTTCGGAGATTTTAGATTGGATACACAATAAGGAAAACAGTAAAGGTGCATATGAATACAATGCATTACAGCAGGATTTAGCTTCAGCAAAAAAGGAATAATTTTATACCGTAAAATATTATTGTATTATATAATTATATATAGATATAAAAATGCAAGGGATTTTATGATGTGAAAATCCCTTGCATTGACATTTTTAAGTTATACTAAATTATTCCTGTCCCGGAGCTTTAACCATTGGACAAACAAGCTCTTTTGCACGATATACGGGAGCCGCCCATCTTACTGCGTTTTTAATAACAGTCTGAACTTCAGGAATATGATATGTAGGATTAGCTTCATGTCCGGGCTGGAAGTAGAAAATTCTTCCGTTTTCACGTCTGTAGCAGCAGCCTGATCTGAATACTTCACCGCTTCCGTACCAACCGATAAATACCAATTTATCTGGTTCCGGAATACCAAAAGGTTCTCCGTACATTTCTTCCTGGGGAATTTCAAAATATTTATTAATGCCCTGAGCAATTGGATGTCCCGGATCAACAACCCATACTCTTTCAGACTCTCCGTCTCTCCATGACAAATTACATGATGTACCCATTAATGCTTTAAACGGTTTTGAATGGTGTGCGGAATGGAGAAAGATCATTCCCATACCCTTTAATACTTCATCTCTTATTTTTGCAACCAATTCATCGGGTACTTCGTCATGATGACAATGTCCCCACCAAATCAGAACATCGGTATTTTCAAGAATTTCATCTGATAAGCCGCAGTTTTCTTCAATCAATGTTGCTGTACGTACTTCTATATCATCTTCTTTGCCGAGAAAATCAGCAATGGTTTTATGAATACCCTCAGGGTATATAGCCTTTACATTGTCCATTTCTCTTTCATGGTAAAATTCATTCCAAACGGTAACTCTTATCATATTAAACCTCCTGTTTTTTGATAGTAGTTATATATTTGTTTTTATGGCTTCAGATTTTTCATTGGATTCAAAAGCAGCTTCCATAACCTTCATAACTCTTAATGCCTGTTCAGGTTTAATTGTCAGCTCTGCTTTTCCTTCAATAGCATCAATAAACTGATTGTATACAACAGTAAGATTATCAACCACATCAGTCGGTTCGGAAATTTTAATTCTTTCAACAGATTTTTCGCTTCTTGGCGCCATTGTTTTTGTGGGACCTGCTTTAGTGTATACTATTTCTTCTTCCCATTGGTTTTCTCTGTCTTTCCATATTACAATTTCGCCGTCACAGTTCCAGTCATCTATCTGCAAGGTTCCGATCTCACCCATAACCATCCATCTTGGATGTACAATAAAGTTATTTGTTCCTACTTCAATATGGGCTACTAATCCGTTTTCAAATTTCATTGTCAAACAGAAATTATCATCAACATCGGGATAGTGGAGACTAAACATATTACAATAAACATTTACTACCTTTTCATCTTCGTACATATACATCAACTGATCAATAAGGTGAACACCCCAGTCAAGCATCATACCGCCGCCGAGTTCTTTTATGGTTCTCCAGCCTGAAGGTACGCCACGTGAGCCCTCAACTCTTGATTCAATTATATAAGGTTTTCCGATTAAACCTTCTTCTACCTTGCGGCGCATCAGAACAAAATCCTTATTTGTTCTGCGGTTTTGATCAATAGTAAATACTTTTCCTGTCTTTTTTGCAACCTGCATTATTTCTTCAAGTTCATATGAATGAATTGTTACCGGTTTTTCGCAGATAACATTTTTGCCTGCTTCCAACGCTTTTATTGCAAGTTCTTTATGAACTTCATTAGAAGTTGCAACAAGAATCATATCTATTTCTTCATCATTTAACATTTCATCAAAGCTGTTATAGGATATAAGTCCTTTCTGATGTGCCAATTCATATTTTTCGGGATTTAAATCATAAACTCCCTTAAAAGCAGCTCTTTCAAAATTTGTTTGTTTAAGGCAGTCAACATGGTAATTTGCCATGCCTCCGAATCCTACAATTCCGATTTTATGTTGTGTCATTGTATTATACAGTCCTTTCATTTACCAATAAAGCGTGGAGCTTATACCCACCACATATCTCCGGCATTTTCATGTATTAAAACATTCTTTAAGAATGCAATTGCTTTTTCAAGACCTTCTGTCGGTGACATTAAAGCGTCTTCATGTTCAATACTTATTGCACCGTCATAGCCTACAGTTTTTAGTGTGCTTATAATATCATTCCATACTTCGTATCCATGACCGTAGCCGATTGTTCTGAATACCCAACCTCTTCCGGCAACATCTGCAAGTGATTTTGTATCAAGAACGCCGTTTGTTTTAGTATTAAATTCATCAATTTTTGTATCTTTTGCATGGAAGTGATATATTGCACCCTTTAATGCTTTTATTGCATAAACAGGATCCATGCCCTGCCAGAACAGATGGCTCGGATCAAAGTTTGCACCTATTATATCACCTACAGCTGCTCTTAGTTTAAGCAATGTTTCGGGATTGTATACAACAAAACCCGGATGCATTTCAAATGCAATTTTAGCTATATGATGAGCTTTGGCAAATTCAGCCATATCCTTCCAATAAGGAATTACTTTTTCATTCCATTGCCATTCCAATATTTCATTATAGTCGGTTGGCCATGCACAGGTTACCCAGTTAGGTCTTTTTGATTCTTCACAGTCACCCGGACAGCCTGAAAAACCTATAACTGTATCAACACCCAATGCTTCCGCAGCCAAAATAGCATTTTTAAATTGTTCATGGAAATTGTTTGCAATTTCTTTGTTTGGATGCAGGGGATTGCCGTGACAGCTTATACCTGATATTTCCATATTATATTTTTTCAAAAGGTTTTTATATTCATCAATTTTTGACTGATTACCTAAAAGTTCGGCAGGCTTTAAATGTGCATCTCCGGGATATCCGCCTGCTCCTATTTCAATCGTTTGAACACCGAGTCCCGAAAGATATTTCAGTGCATCTTCAAACGGCATATAATTAATTACCGGATTCATAACTCCCAGTTTCATAATATTTCCTCCATTCAGCCAAAAGGCATTGTGTAAAATTATTTTAATATATGTTTTTATTGTTGTAAATGTATTTTTGCAATAATAATATGTTTAAATCCGACTTTATCTTATTTCGGTTAATAAACGCAGGAATAAGAACAGATATTTCTTTTATCACATATGTATGTAAGCTATGTCAACACATAGCTTACATACTGTATATATAATGTATATATAATTAGAAATCAATCTGCTTTCCTGTTTTTGCACTTTCATAAATTGCTTCAAGAACCTGAGTTACAACAAATGCTTGTTCAGGTTTAACCAATGGTTCTGTATCGTTTAAAACAGCGTCTATCCATTGTCTTGCTTCAAAATCGCTTGCACTCATTGTTTCTCCGTCATAAAAAGCAACTCCGCCTGCGCTGCAGTCAACTTTTTCGATTGTTTGTTTACCGTATTCAACTTTGTTTATTCTCAAACCATCATGACAATCTGCTCCGGCTTTTGTTCCTGCAAGCATACACATAGCTTCTCTTGGTTCTGCAAGATTAATTGCCCAGCTGCTCTTTACGATAATTGTAGCACCGTTTTTCATTGTAACGAAACCGAAAGCTGAATCTTCTGCAGTATATTTTTCAGGATCCCAGTCACCCCATGCATTGCCTGTGCGTGTTTGATTGTTAAGTTTGTGGAATACAGAACCTTTAACCGACTTAACATCATAATTGTTCATGTGCCATAATGTTAAATCCAATGCGTGTGTTCCGATATCTATTAATGGACCGCCGCCCTGTTTTTCTTCATCAATAAATACGCCCCATGTAGGAACAGCTCTTCTTCTGATTGCTTCTGCTTCTGCATAGTAAATGTCTCCTAAATCTCCATTTGCACAAGCTTCATGCAAAAATTGATTTTCTGCTGTAAAACGGTTTTGATATCCGATTGTAAGTTTTTTACCTGTTCTTTTTTGTGCATCAAGCATTGTTTTTGCTTCTGCAACTGTCTTTGCCATAGGCTTTTCGCACATTACATGACAGCCTGCTTCCATTGAAGCAACTGTTGCAGGAGCATGTGCATTGTTAGGTGTACATACATGTACAACATCAAGATTTTCTTTTGCCAACATTTCGTTGTAATCTTCGTAAACCTTTGCACCTTCAATACCATATTCCTTTGCTGCTTTTTCAGCTCTTTCAATGATGATATCACAGAAAGCAACCATTTCTACTTTATCAATCTTTTTCAAAGCAGGCATATGCTTTCCGTTTGCAATACCACCGCAGCCTATAATTCCGATTCTTAATTTTTTCATTTTTTTGTTTCCTCCTTATAATACTTATTATAAATTTTTTTCTTTCATATACAAAGTAAGTAAATTATTTTCCCGTATTATGTAAAATAATCATTATATTTTCTATAAAAATATTGACTGTAGTCTTTTTTTATAGTAAAATTAAAACAATTACAGAAAAATTATTTATCTTATTGTTCGAATTGATTATAGCATAAGTAAATAGGGATTAATATAATAAAAAAATAAAAAAATATCAAAAATTTGTCATTGGAGAATTTTTTATGAATCATGAATTGGATGAAGGAGTAGCAACTTTTAATGGAATTGAACAACCGTTTATGGTGCATTATCAATATGCGGATTATATTGGGGAATGTGCTTATGCACATCTGCATAACTATATAGAAATGCTTTTCTGCGTTGAGGGAGAATTTGAAATATGGTTAAATTCAAAATATTTCAGATTTTCAAAAGGGGACATGGTGGTAATAAATTCAAGAGAAATACACAGAATCTGCTCACTTATTGATAACGGAGGCAAATATATATGTATAAGATTTCTGCCTGAAATGCTGTATACTTCAACCGTTTCGGTTTTTGATATGAAATATGTTCTGCCGTTTATGTTGAACAGATCAAATCATCAGCGGGTATTTAAAAGTAAAGAAATAGAGAATACATTTATACCATATCTTATGCATGAAATACACAGTGAATTCAGTGAAAAAAAATATGGATATGAAATGGCGGTAAAAACAGATATATCAAGAATATTTTTGTGGATTGTGAGATATTGGCACAATTTGAACATGGACCCTGAAAATGAATATATACTCAATGATGATATGATAAAAAGAATACAGACTGCTCTTGATTTTATTTCGGAAAATTACAGTGATGATATAAAAGCTTCGGAGGTTGCAAAAAAATGTAATTTGAGTTACAGTTATTTTTCGAGGGTGTTTAAGCAATACATGAAAAAGAGTTTTACTGAATATCTGAATTATGTGCGTATAACAAATGCTGAAAAATTACTTATATCGGGTAATTATTCTGTTACAGAAATTGCCGGATTGTGTGGGTTTGCAACATCAAGTTATTTTATTCAGCAATTTAAGCAGTTTAAGCATATGTCACCAAAACAGTTTAAAAAGGCTTTAATTGTATGAGAAATAATGAATATACAGCTATGTGTATCAGATTATAAAATATGTATTAATTAAAAAATGGCAGTGCAGTAATGCTATGCCATTTTATTATAATATATTAATTTGCTTAGACACCAATTAAACGGTCTATATGTAAGACTGTAAAAATAAAAAGATGTATTTATAAAAGAATAAATAGTTTATATTTTTTTGTATTTTTGTATACCGATTTTATATAAATCATTTCCATTACAATCAGTCAAAACAGTAAGGGGAAGATCTTTTACAACAAGTTTTCTGATGGCTTCTGTACCAAGATCATCATAGCATACGACTTCTGCGGATTTTATACATTGTGCAATCAATGCACCTGCACCGCCTATAGCACCCAAATATATACAGCAATTTCTTATAATTGCGTCAGTTACTTCTTTACTTCTTGCCCCTTTTCCGATCATAATACTAAGACCGTTATCAAGCAAAAGAGGTGTGTATGCGTCCATTCTTCCTGCCGTTGTAGGTCCGCAAGATCCGATTACTTCGCCCGGCTTTGCAGGACATGGACCTGCATAATATATTGCCTGGTCTTTTAAATCAATGGGGAAGGGTTTCCCGGCATTATATTCCTTTACCATACGTTCATGCGCTGCATCACGGGCGGTATAAATAACCCCTGACAAAAGGACTCTGTCACCCGCTTTAAGTGTTTTTATAATATCTTTTGAGATAGGCATCGTTAAAGAAATTGACATAAAGACGCTCCTTTGCATAAATTGTTTAATAATATCCGTCAAATATAAATAATCATTGATATTCAATTAAAATATAAGCTGTTATTTTAAAAAGTCTTTCATTTTGTCAATCCAATTTTTTTGCTTTTTATAATAATCTTTACCGGTGGAGGCCGCATCAAATTCTTTTAACAGTTCTTTTTGCTTTTGTGACAGATTTTTTGGAACTTCAACTTCTACGGTAACATATTCGTCTCCGCGATTTTTACCTCGTATAAACGGTATACCTTTTCCTTTGAGCTTAAATACCGTTCCTGTCTGCGTACCTTCCGGAATATCATATTCAACCATGCCGTCAAGTGTAGGTACTTTTATAGTTGAACCGAGGGTTGCCTGTACAAAGGTAATAGGTATTTCAATAAATACATTGTAGTTTTCTCTTTTAAAAATAGGATGGGGCTTAATTCTGATTGTAATGAGCAAATCTCCGGGAGAACCGCCTCTTGAACCGGGTTCACCCTTTCCGGTAACCTGCATTGTCTGACCATGGTTAATTCCTTGCGGAATATTTATTTCAATAGTAGAGGTTTTTCGTACTCTGCCGGTACCGCGGCATTCTCTGCACGGATCGGTAACTACTTTTCCTGTTCCCTTACAATCGGGACAGGTTGTGATATTTGTCATATATCCCAAAGGCGTCCTTGTTTGCTGTCTTATTTGTCCCTGACCGTTACAACGTTTACATGTTACGGGAGATGTTCCTGCTTTAGCGCCTGTACCTTTACATGATGTACATTTTTCTGCTCGTGTTACC
>CASFSH010000028.1 GCA_949297205.1 uncultured Bacillota bacterium
TTGATTACGCCGTTATATTTTGATATTATCGGCTCAATTTCCGTGAAATATTCGTTTAAAATTTTGGAGACATCTTCGGCTGTCATTTTTTCGCTCATGCTGGTGAAGCCGCGAATATCTGCAAATAAAACAGTGACAACTGCCTTTTTGCCGCCAAGACGAATGTCATCAATATTTTGCACAACGTTTTTCATTACGTCTTGCGAAATGTACTTGCCCATTGCCTGCTTGATTTTTTCTTTATTTCTGCCCTCAAGTATAAATCTGTAAGAATACCCGAATATGAGCGTGCTTAATTGAACCAGAAGCGGTGTTATCACGTTTACAGCGATATTGAATTTGAAGCAATAAACAGAAAATATCGTGTAAATTATCCCAAGAAGGATTACAGAAATCAGGGATTTGAAGAATGAAAGTTTTAATATCAAATAAATTGTGCCGGCAGTGAGTATGGCAAGGAGAGCCAAATCAAACAGTATAGAGGATTGTCTCGTGAATTCCGAGTTGATAATATTGTCAAGTATAGTGGCTTGAATATCAACTCCCGGATGATTTTCCATCATGGGCGTCGGGATAGCATCGACCGGACCTATAGCTGCAGCCTGTGCATTTCCTCCTACAAATACAATTTTCCCGTCAAATTCGTGCGGGTCTATTATCGGTTTTTTACCCTGTTTAAGCAGCATTAGTGAATCAATAATATCAGAGGCAGAATATTTTATATGCGAGTAATCGCTGTTTTTCATCTTTTTTTTGTATGTGATGAGGGTTTGTGAACCAATCATAGAGTTCATTACAGGTATTTTTTTTCCGGTGTTCGGGATAATAATTTCTTTATCCGTCAGGATAAGTTCTTTAGCACCGTTAATCAGCATGTAAATTCTAAGCGCAAGAACGGGATACATTTTGTCATTTACGCTCACTATGCTGTCAGCAGACTGCAAGTATCCGTATAGAGCAGTTGAAGCCTTTACAGAGGCTGCATTTTTAACTGCGTCAAAGTACGGCGCCGGAAAACGAATTATAGAGTTGTAGCGCCCGGGTATTTTCTTTTTACGCATGTCATGGATAGTTATTCCGAATTTTTCGTAAAAATCTTTTAAAAACTGCGGGTCTGTTTCTTCCATAGAGATGTTTTCTCTCATTGGTATGAAGCCTACAACGGCATTTTGTGTCTTTTTTAATTGTTCGAAAAATTTTGCGTCAGACTCAGGATTTTCTGCATCCAATACACTCAAAATCGCGTCGTATCCGATGGCTTTGGTCTTAGAGTATGTGTTTAAGTATTCAAAAATATATGAATACAACTCACGCTTCCAGGGCCATCTGTAGCGTGATACAGACTGGTTATCTATTGATATTATTACAATATCTTTCGAGACAGTCGGTTTTGCCGTTACGTTTTTCATCATAAAATTGTAAGCTTTGTATTCAAGGAATTCCCATGATGCAAATATTATGACTACAGAAAGCAATATATGTATCAAAAATGCGTATATATAAAATAGTTTAGATTTAAGTCTTTTCATTACACTCTATCCCGTTTTCTATTTTATGATATAATAAATTCTGAAAAAAGGATAGTTTATGCAAGAAAATTTAATTAATGTATTATCACAGGAAAAAATATTACCCATCATAAGAGGAAATGACCCCGATGTTGTTATAGGCACTGCAAATGCCCTGATTGAAGGCGGTATCAATGTTTTGGAAATAAATGTTCAAAATTCGGGTATTTATAGAGCTATAGAAGAAGTATCAAAGCATGCTTTTGTATGTGCTGGCGGAATTATTACTGCAATGCAGGCAAAAGCTGCAATTTCAGCTGGTGCCAAAAGTATTTCATCTCCAATTTTTCAGATGAATCTTGTAAAGATTTCTAAAAATGAAAAAATTCCGTATATAGCAGGCACCTCTACAGCGAACGAGGCATATTCAGCTTGGAAAGCACGTATTCCGGTAATTAAAATTTACCCGATTACAGCTATGGGCGGTGTTCAGTATATTGAAGATTTGTTAAGACCGATGCCGTTTTTGAATGTTTTGCCCCTCGGAAATGTGAAGCTTAATGAGGTTAATGATTATATTAATGCAGGAGCTTGCGCTGTAGGTGTAGGACGTGATTTTTATGACGGCTTCAACTATAATGAAATTACAAAGCGTGCTAAGCGCGTTTTAACAGATATCCGGGGGTAATTGAAATGGAGCATAATCTTGATATTGTTACAATTGGTGAATGTCTGATTGAATTATCCAGTAATACAAGATTAAGTGCTGCTG
>CASFSH010000029.1 GCA_949297205.1 uncultured Bacillota bacterium
GATAATTTTAAAATTTCATCCTTGACAAGGGACCGGAAATCCTGTATTATTATCTTTGGATTTACAAATGCAGGTATGGCGGAATTGGCAGACGCGCATGGTTCAGGTCCATGTGAAAGCAATTTCATGCAGGTTCAAGTCCTGTTATCCGCACCAGAAAAGAGCCGTAATTTGGATACAAAATTACGGTTCTGTTTTTTGCCCAAAAACCTTGTAATAAAGGGATTTTTTAAAATAGAAAAGTCTTTATAGTGCATATTTGCAGCAGTCAAATATTCATTGCCAAATTCTCCGATATTAATATTTTCCTATTGCTCGACAGATCCATCTTAATATACATCACGCAAATTATTGCAATAATTAAACGTATAATCTCCGATGCTTGTTACGCTGTCTGGTATTATTATTTTTGTTAAATTTAAGCAGGAAACGAAGGCGCCGGAGCCTATTGTGGTTAAACCGTATTTTATATCAACCATTTTTACATCGTATGTATTCTATGGATGAAGTTTTATGGTGACTAAATTGCCTGTATTATTCTCACAATAATCTTCTATCTCACCCGTTCCGATTATGGTAACTGTGTCATTATCATCAAGTATCCGGGTAACATTTTTCCGCATATACTGTTTGTCTCTGCAATTGCCATAATCGGTATAGTTGTTATGAAAGCGAATAACATACTGATGACAGGCAATAAACTTAAAATTTTTTTCATAGTAAATATCCTTTTTAAAATTTGTATGAAAAATCAAAATTACACACCTTAGAATACACGGCTCAGACCGTGCTGACTCGCATTAAAATTCAACATCAGAGAAATAAAAGCAAATTATTTTTTCTAACCGTATATTTGAAATTGAAAACATCATATCTTGTTTATATTATATCATTATTTTTCCAATACATATTTGGTTTATTAAACGGCATCAACCTCTCTTAAAAATACGAAAATAACCATATATTTTGCTTATTATAAGCTGTAATTTTTTATTTTACCGCATTTTTTATACAGGCCGATGATAATACTAACATAAAACAGTAAATTATTCAGTATTTTCAGCACATAAAATCTGAATAAAAATATTTTAAAAATTTGTTATATTTTGTTGTTAATGTAAAAAAAATTATAAGTATATAATTTATGATTGACCGAAAAATATTTCTATGATATATTAGACATAAAAGAAATGCCGAGACAAAATTTGAATGTGGGTAAAAGAAAGGAGCTTTATGATAATAGTATCATAAATATGAGAAAATGATTGATTTTTTAAAAGTTTTTGAAACATGTGAAAAAAAGATGGAAATTCATATGAAAACTTTTAATTCAAAACCTTATGAATACGCTGCATGTAAAAATGGTTCATATGAAAAGGAAAGTAACAGACAGGACTTATATGCAATGACAAATTGGATGACATCTTTTGTAACGGGACTTGCTCCGATACATTTTTGGTGCAATAAGGATATAAAATACTTAAAGTGGGCAAATCAATTCAAACCCTATTATCATGATAAAGTATTTGAGCATTATATGGATACCATGCATGATATTGGATTCTTGTATTCTCCGTATTGCGTTGCAATGTATAATATGACAGGGGATGAAGAACACAAAAAGATTGCAATCAAGGCGGCTGATGAATTTTTAAAGAGATTTGATATAAACGGAAGATATATTGATGCGTGGAACAGCATGGGAACAGAGGACAGAACAGGACGTGCCATAATTGACTGTATGATGAATGTGGCATTACTTTTGTGGGCATGGAAACAAACATCACATACAATGTATAAGGACGTTGCTATAGCTCATATTGAAACAACAAAGAAATATTTTATTCGTGATGATTATTCAGTTGTTCATTCATTTTTGTTTGACAGAAAAACAGGTGAGGTTATAAAAGAAGATAATGACTGTGGGTATTCAAACGGATCTCATTGGGCAAGAGGAACAGCGTGGGCTGTTTATGGCTTTGCAATTGCCGCAAGATATTTAAACAATGAAGAATATTATGATCTTGCGGTTAATATAGCAAAAAAATATATATCCGAAATTCCTGAAGGTGAGTATATTCCTGTTTGGGATTTCAGACTGCCTGAAGAATATCCTGCAAAGTATTGCGGAAAAAATGCAATACCGGACTGGGATGAAACAGATGCAAAAAATAAAGAGTATGCGGTTGATACTTCTGCTGCCGCAATTATGTCCTGTGGAATTTATGAACTGAACGGGATAAAAGAAAATACTCAGTTAAAAAATTTTGCGGATAAAACAGTAGAAACTTTGTGTGATGAAAAATATTTTGATTATGATGTTAATCATACGGGAATATTAAAAAGACAAAACGGAAATATGACATACACAACATTCGGAGATTATTTCTTTACCGAAGCGGTTGCAAGAAAACTGTATAATTTACCGGTATGTTGGTAAAAAAAGATAAATAAGAGGGATGAATTTATGAAAAGAATTATTACAATACAAGATATATCATGTGTAGGAAAATGTTCACTGACTGTTGCACTTCCGATTATTTCTGCGGCAGGGGTAGAAACAGCTGTTTTACCTACAGCCGTATTATCGACTCATACAGCATTTCCTAAATTTACATTCCGTGATTTAACTGGTGAAATAGAGCCTATTGCCGAGACATTTGAAGAATTGGGAATAGATTTTGATGCCGTATATACGGGATATTTGGGTTCTTTTGAACAATTGGCTCTTGTTGAAAAATTTATTAAAACATTTAAAACAGAAAATACTGTGGTATTCATAGACCCGGTTATGGCTGATAACGGACAACTTTATAAAGGATTTACACAGGAATTTGCCGATAAAATGACCGAACTTTGTAAGAATGCGGATTTAATATTGCCGAATCTTACAGAAGCATCATATATGCTGCATATACCATATCAGGAAAAATATGATGAAGAATATATCAGGGATATACTTGTTAAATTAACCGATATCGGAGCAAAAAAAGCCGCTCTGACGGGTATTAGTTTTGAAGATGATAAAATAGGTGTTTATCTTTATGATTCCCAAACAAAGGAATTTTTCAGCTACTTTAATGAAAAATTACCGGTACAGTTTCATGGAACGGGAGATGTATATGCATCGGCTGCATTAGGTGCATATATGAAAGGTCTGAGTATTCAGGAGTCATTGACTGTTGCTGTGGATTATACTCTGGAGAGTATGAAATGTACTCTTGCTGATGAGAATCACAGAACTTACGGAGTTAATTTTGAAGAAGCTTTGCCCATGCTGGTTAAAAGACTGCAAAAATAAGTTATGATCCTGAATTGAATAGTTCAAATAAAATAAAACTGCAGAAAAAGAATTATTCTGCAGTTTTATTGGCGTATATATGGTAGTTAATTGATTTCAGCAAAAAAAATCTTTGTATTTTCGTATACAGTCTGCAATTATTTTCTCAGCATCCTCACGGCCTAAGGTTTCACTTACAACTGTTTCTTTTTCTTCAAGTGATTTATACACTTTAAAGAAGTGGGAAATTTCTTCAAATGTATGTGATGCAAGCTGTGAAATGTCGGTATAACATGTAAGAGAGGGATCATTGAATGGAATTGCAATTATTTTTTCATCTCTCATATCATTATCAATCATGTTTATTACACCTATAGGGTAACATCTGACCAATGTCATGGGAACAATTGATTCCTGACACAGAACCAAAACATCAAGCGGGTCATTGTCTGCTGCATAGGTTCTCGGAATAAATCCGTAGTTTGCAGGATAATGAGTTGATGTATAGAGGACTCTGTCAAGATAAAGCATTCCTGTTTCTTTGTCCATTTCATACTTGTTTTTTCCGCCTTTAGGGATTTCTATACATGCCACAAAATCAGATGGAGATATTCTTTTGGGACTTATATCATGCCAAATATTGCTCATGTGTATTCCGCCTTTCTTATGTTTTACAATTTGTATCATATAATCGGCAAAATGATAATGCAAAAACAAATTTTGGTGTGTGTGATGCATAAATCATAGTGCCGAAATGAAAGCAATAGGTTAATTTAAGATTTATTTTGTATATTATAACACAATTTACTGTATTTGTAAATCTTAAAGTATATTTTTCCGATAAAATAAAAAAATATTTACATAATGTATAAACATTTGATATATTTTAACTTTTTATTTGTTTTCCTGTTGCGTCTATGATATAATTTTCTTTGTAAATTAGATCGGAAACTGTACAAAATGAAAAGTTTGCACTTAAATCGGAAACGATTTTCGGAAGAACTTTAGCGGTGTTGTTTGTACCGGAATGCATAAGTATAATACTGCCATTGACGGTTTTGGACATGACGCGGTTATAAATATCATCTGCCGATGCATCACCATAATCTATACTGTCAACTGACCATTGAATGTAGTATCTGTCGTTTTCGTCACAGGCTTTAATTACATTGTCGTTATACTCACCGTATGCCGCTCTGAAAAGAATTGGTTTAATACCTGTTATGGACGAAAGAAGATTATCGCATTTTTCAATATCTGAAAGAATTTTTTCTTTGCTCCAACCGCTGTAATGATCATGGGCATATGAATGGTTGGCAATTTCATGACCATTTTGAGCAATCAGTTTAACGCTTTCAGGATATTTTTCTGCCCATTCTCCCACTATAAAAAATGTGGATTTTACACCGTATGCATCCAATGTATTTAAAATACTGTCAATATCATCATCATTCCATGCGCAGTTAAATGTAAGTGCAATCTTGTTATCGTTTCTTTCGACTGAGTATATGGGTACTTCTCTGTTTCCTACTTTGAAAACAGAGATGACGCCGTTTGATGCTATGAATATCGTAATTGCGATCAATACAGCTATGGCTATGTAAAGATGCTTGCTATTAAATACAAAAAATTTCATATTCTACCACCTTTCAATGTTATGGTAAAGAATATGTTTTTTATAAAAAAAATATGAATGTACACAAAAAATTATGAAGGGAGTAAAAAATATGTCAAATGTTACGTTAGGAAGTACGGGAATTACAGTTATTAAAAACGGTTTCGGTGCTTTGCCCATTCAAAGAACAGGCAGTCAGGATGCTGTTAAAATTTTGAAAAGGGCCTATGAAGGCGGTATCAGATTTTACGATACTGCAAGGTTTTATACTGACAGTGAAGAAAAACTCGGACTTGCATTTGAAGGAATAAGAGAAAATATATTTATAGCTACAAAAACCGGTGCCGTAACTGTTGAGGGATTTAATAAGGATTTGGAAACATCATTAAATAATTTAAAAACGGATTATATTGATTTATATCAATTTCATAATCTTCCTTTTGTTCCGAAGCCGGGAGATGAACTGTATGAAGCAATGGAAAAGGCAAAAAAAGCAGGTAAAATTCGTCATATCGGAATGACAAATCACAGACTGAATCTTGCATGGGAAATTATTGAGTGCGGCGGATATGAAACGCTTCAGTTTCCGTTTTCTTATCTTGCAGGCAAGCAGGAGATTGAACTTGTAAGTGCCTGTAAAGAAAAAAACATGGGATTTATCGCAATGAAAGCATTGTCGGGAGGGTTAATCACCAATTCAAAGGCGGCATATGCATATCTTGACCAATTTGATAATGTTCTTCCAATTTGGGGAATACAAAGAATGAGTGAATTGGAAGAATTTTTGTCATACAATGATAATCCGCCGAAAATGACAGATGAATTAAATCAAATAATAGAAAAGGACAGAGAAGAATTATCGGGAGATTTTTGCAGAGGCTGCGGATATTGTATGCCGTGTCCTGTAGGAATAGAAATAAATAATATGGCAAGAATGTCACTGCTTTTGCGCCGTTCGCCGTCTCAGCTGCAGCTGACAGAAGAAATGCAGAAAAAAATGAAAAAGGTTGAGGATTGCCTTAACTGCGGACAATGTAAAAGTAAGTGTCCTTACGGACTGGACACACCGGCACTTCTTAAAAAGAATTATGAGGATTACATGAATGTGTTAAACGGAAAAGTTAAGGTATGATTTTGTAGGTGAATATGAAATACATTGAAAGATTTTTAATAATTGTAATTATTTCTTTTATAGGTGAACTGTTGAACTATCTAATTCCCCTTCCCGTACCGGGCAGTATATATGGGTTTTTGATACTTTTTATATTGCTTGTAACAAAAGTGATAAAAGCGGAAAAAATAAGACCTGTTACAGATTTTCTTTTGAATATTATGCCGATAACATTTATTGGCCCGGGGGTAGGCCTCATTGTGACTGCTTCTGAATTAAAGTCTATGATACTGCCTATTCTTATTACGGTAACAATAGGAACTGCCGTTGTAATGGGGGTTGTCTGCACAGTTGCGGAAAATGTATTAAAAACCGATAAAAGGAGTAAGAAGAATAAAGATGAGTGATTTTTTGGGAATGTCAACCTATTTCGGTTTTGTTCTGAGTATAGGGGCATACGTTATAGGAAGCAGCATAAAAAAAAGATTTAAACTTGCAATATTTAATCCTCTTTTGATTGCAATTATAATAACAATATGTATTTTGCTTTTGGGAAATATAAGTTATGATAAATATAATGAGGGGGCAAAATATATAACTTATCTTTTAACCCCGTCAACGGTTGCATTGGCTGTACCCCTTTATGATAAGCTGAAAGTCCTTAAGAAAAATTTTAAGGCAATAATGATAGGAATTATATCCGGGACAATAACAAGTTTTATTACAAATTTAATTATTTGTATTTTGTTTAATTTGTCTCATGAACAATATATAACTCTTTTACCCAAATCAATAACAACCGCAATAGGTATGGAATTATCTGCTGAATTCGGGGGAAGCAAAACAATTACCACGGCAGTGATAGTTGTTACCGGAATTGTAGGAAGTGTTATATCAGAGAAAATTTTTAAACTGCTGAAAATAAAAAATCCAATTGCAAAGGGAATTGCACTTGGTTCTGCGTCCCATGCAATAGGTACATCAAAGGCGGTTGAAATGGGAGAAACCGAAGGTGCAATGGCAGGGCTGTCAATTGCTGTTTCTGGTATTCTTACCGTTTTGGCAATGAATATTTTTACATTATTTTATTAAGTCTTATGGAGGTTACAATGAATACAACAGTTTTAAAAAAATATTTCGGAGGAAAAAATTTCTGGAAGCAAACCATAGTTCTGGCATTGCCGATAGCTTTGCAGAATTTGCTTACAAGTTCTTTTATTCTCGTAGATACCATAATGGTAGGACAACTTGGCGACGTCGCTTTGTCATCGGTAGGTATGGCAGGTCAGTGGGGCTGGCTTTTAAATATGGTTACGTTCGGAGTATGTTCCGGTGCGGCAGTATTCGTTTCTCAATATTGGGGAGCGGGGGATATAAAAGGTATACATAAAATTTGCGGTTTAGCGGTAATAATAGGATTAATTATATCGGCGATTTTCATGATTCCTGCGCTTTTTGCACCGAACAAGGTAATAAGTATATTTAACCGTGATGCAAATGTTATAACAACAGGAAGTGCATATCTTGTAATTGCTTGTTTTTCATATCCCGGTTCAGTATTAAATATGATATTGGCTGCTATTTTACGTTCAACCGAAGATGTAAAATTACCTGTGTTTGTGGCACTGTTTACAACAGTTGCAAATGCTGTTTTGGATTATGCATTGATTTTCGGAGCTTTTGGTTTACCTGAAATGGGAGTTCAGGGTGCGGCTTTGGCAACTTGTCTTTCAGCCTGGATGGGACCGATATTATTGATAATATGTTCTTTAATAAAAAAGAATATATTGTATGCTCCGCTTAGTGAAATATTTGCTATAGATAAGAAATTAATAAAGGCTTTTCTTATAACAGCTGCACCTGTGGTTTTGAATGAAAGTCTTTGGGGAATAGGTACTTTTTTGTATAATGTAATTTTTGCTAATCTCGGATATGAGAATTATGCTGCTGTTACAATATTAAAAACAATTGAAAATATTGCCTTTGTATTTTTTGTTGGTATGTGTAATGCCTGCAGTGTTTTGCTGGGTAAAAATATCGGAAGCGGAAACGTGGAGGTTGCAGTAAAAGATTCAAGACGTTTCGGTGTTATAATACCTTTACTTGGATTTGCGGTAGGAATGATTGTAATTGCATTGAGAAGTCAGCTTATAGGTCTGTTTAATCTCACCGGGGAACTTACAGAAGCAACAATAGGAGTAGCAAAAATAATTATGATGCTTTACGGAATCGAACTTGGTATCAGAAATATTCCTTATGCATTAATTGTGGGTATATTCAGATCGGGCGGAGATACAATTAACGGTGCAAAATTCGATACATTGAGTCTTTGGTTTATTGCCTTGCCCTTGACCGCTATTATGGCCTTTGTCGTAAAAGCGCCGTTTGTTGTTGTATATGCGGCAATGTATATTGGTGAGGATTATGTAAAATCTTTCCTGTGCTTAAGACACTACAGAACTTATAAATGGATAAAACCGGTTACTGAGGCCGGACGTGAAAGTATGGAAAGATTTATGGAAAAGAGAAATTTACAGTTAAAATCCTAATGATGCTTGCAAGATAAAAATAATTTGTTATATTTAAAAAAACTGCTGTGATAAACACGGCAGTTTTTATATGTCTTTTAATATGAAATTATTTTTATTATATGAAATTATGCCGTCTTTCTGCATTTTTGACAGTTCACTGCACATTGCACTTCTGTCGACAGCAAGAAAATCTGCAAGCTGCTGTCTGTTAAAAGGTATGGTAAAGCTTGTACTTTTTGCTTTTATTGATTGGTCGGAGAGATAGGAAAATAATTTTTCTCGTGTAGTTCTTTGAGAAAGATATCCTATTTTTTGGGTCAGTGAAACATTTTTTGCGGAAAGTACGGTATATGTGTTCATAATAAGCTGATTATGAAAGGAACAAAGAGAACTGCATACGGTTAGAATTTTTTTTAAATCAAGATATAAAATCAAACTGTCGGCGACTGCAACGGCATTGTTTTCCGCCTTATTTGATGATAGTACCGAATATGCCTCTCCGAAAGTATCTCCTTCGGACATTTTATTTAATATGCTCAGATTACCCCAGTAATCCTCTTTTTGTATATGAACGCTTCCTTCAAGAATAAGAGCAACGCTTGATACTCTATCGCCTACAGTAAAAATATATTCACCTTTTTTATATTTTCGTATTTTTCCTGAAAGACAGTTAAGCATTGTTAGTATTTCATCTTCTTTTATTCCCCGGAAAATTTCTGATTTTGATAATAAATTCAAATATTTTTTCATAAAATTCACCTTTGTTGTTTTTACAACATATTTTCTTTTTTAATTATACTATAATTTAAACATAAAGTCAATTAAATTTTATGAAAGGAGAAGTAATTACAGATTAATTTTTGCTGTAATGAAAATATACAATGATTAGAAAGATAATTAAAATAAATGAGGAAAAATGTAATGGATGCGGAGCCTGTGCAGATGCCTGCCATGAGGGTGCAATAGGAATGGTAAACGGTAAGGCAAAACTTTTAAGAGATGATTATTGCGACGGTTTGGGTGATTGTTTGCCTGTATGTCCCACAAATGCAATAACATTTGAAGAAAGGGAAGCGGCAGAATATAACGAGGCGGCAGTATTGGCAAATAAGGCAGAAAAACAACCTATGCCATGCGGATGTCCGGGAACCAATATTAAAAGTATAAACAGAAATTTAGACGCCGAAGAAATACAAATGCCTTCAAATTGCCGGAGCCGTCTTATGCAGTGGCCGGTGCAGATTAAACTTGTACCTGTTAATGCGCCGTATTTTGATAATGCAAAATTGCTTGTTGCGGCTGATTGTACCGCATATGCATACGGTAATTTTCACGAAAAATTCATTAAAAATCATATAACCGTTGTAGGATGCCCAAAACTTGATGATGTAGATTATACCGATAAATTGACACAAATTATAAAAAATAATAATATAAAAAGCGTAACTGTAGTAAGAATGGAAGTTCCGTGCTGCGGGGGGATTGAAAATGCTGTTAAAAACGCACTGCAAAAGAGCGGAAAATTTGTTCCGTGGCAGGTTGTTACAATCTCAACAGACGGTAAAATTCTTGATGAATAATACCCGGCGAAGTCGAATAAAAGTTTTACTCAATTTTTTTAAAAAATTGCAGGATCAAAGGACAGAGTCCTTTGTTACATCATCAGAAACGAACCCACAAAAAAAGACCGGTACACAATAATTAAATTCGGTATCGGTCTTTTGCTTTTAATATTGTTCTGTCTGCTTTTTTTCTTCGATGTTTT
>CASFSH010000030.1 GCA_949297205.1 uncultured Bacillota bacterium
GAACAGATGCAGAAAAAATAAAAGTACTGATACACCGTCAAAGCATTATTCATTCAATGGTTGAATACAAAGATAACGGAATAATTGCTCAGCTTGGGTATCCCGATATGAAGCTTCCTATACAATATGCCATCGAATATCAGAAAAGACTTCACATGAATGGGAATGTAATTTATTTTACAACTTTTAATACTCTTAATTTTGATGAACCGGATATAGATACATATAATGCACTTAAACTGGCATACAAAGCGGCAGAAAACAATTCAACCATGGCAACAGTGTTTAACAGTGCCGATGAGGTGGCAGTTAAATTGTTCTTAAAGGGTAAAATAAAATATCTTGAAATAAGCGAATTGATAGAAAAGGCCATGAACAATATTATACCTGTGCAAAATCCCGATATTGATGACATTTTTAATGCTGATATAGCCGCAAGAGAATATGTGTATAACGAACAATTGAAAAAATAAAAATATTATTCGGAAATTTTCTGATTACATTCGGGCTTAAATGCCCTCTATGAACATATTTAGGAGTTGATTATAAAATGCTGACAGCAATTGTTACTATCTTGATCTTTTTAATAATGATCTCTCTTCATGAATTCGGACATTTTATTATGGCAAAGCTTTCCGGCGTAAGCGTTCTGGAATTTGCCGTAGGTATGGGACCTGCAATATTTAAAAAGCAGGGAAAAGAAACTCTTTATTCCATACGTGTTTTTCCTATAGGCGGATACTGTAAATTAGACGGTGAAAACAGCGAAACGGATAATCCTTCTGCTTTTTGCAATCAGAAATTGTGGAAAAGATTTTTGGTTGTGGCTGCAGGCGCTATATTAAACATTTTATTGGGATTCGTCCTGATAATCATTATGATAAGCATACAGCCCCATTCGGAAGGTCAGCCCAACACTATAAGTACCCCTATTATAGAATCACTGGTAGAAAACAGCTATATTGAAGAATCAGGTATTCAGCCGGGTGATAAAATCGTTGAGATAGACGGTCATAAAATCCATATATATGATGAAATAAGATTATACACTTCAAAACTTCAGGGAGATGAAATTATTCCTGTCACAGTAGAACGGGATAATAAAAAACTGGAATTTGAAATAAAACCGTCACTTAGCGAAACCATTTACGAATATGGTGAAGATTCAGCCACTGTCACAACAATAATAAACGGCGCAGAAGATAAGCAAATTATTGAGTATACCGATGAAGTGCGCGAAAATGTTAGCAGTGTAATCGGGCAGACTGCGTCGGAGAAAAGGTATCTTATAGGCTTTGAAGCACATCAGCAGGAGGTTACAATTTTCAATATTATTCCATATGCTTATCATTACACAGGATATGTAATAAAAATGGTATACAGGGCACTATGGGATATGATAACGGGAAAAACAGGTTTCAGTGAAGTATCCGGTCCTGTAGGTATTGTAAGTGCGGTAAATACCGCAATAAATGCAAACGTACAATACAGGCTTGTAAATATTTTATCTTTAGCATCTGTACTCACTATAAATTTAGGTGTTTTTAACCTTTTACCTCTTCCCGCGCTTGACGGAGGAAGATTGTTTTTCATGTTAATTGAATTAATAAGAAGAAAACCCGTTCCTCCCGAAAAAGAAGGTATGGTTCACGCAATCGGATTGATGCTTCTGCTGTTACTGAGCATTGTAATTTCGTATAACGATATAATGAAAATCATTATGAAATAAAAAAAGAAATATTTAACAACAATAGGGCAGTAAATCAGAATTTATTGTCCTATTTTTTGTGTACATATATAAATATGAGCATATATTAAAACATGTTACTTGACATAACGGGAAATTTATAATATAATTTTCTTTGAACGGCAAAACCTAACTGCCGGATTAAATTAATTTTACTGCTGCGGAGGGATTGATATGTATAAGCAGGAACACAAAGCAGGAATAAAACAATATATATTCAGTCTTTTTCTATGCCTGGTAGTTTGGGTCCTGTGTGATTTTATTGGCGCGGTAATAGATAACGGCTTTCTGGCTGATATATTGTTTATCGTGATAATGGTTATTGTTATCTATCTTATATATGTGCATTACTGTGCAGTTTTTGTTTATGAACTTTCGCAAAAAAAATTAACGGCAACAAGGCGTATAGGAAGAAAGGAAATAAAGGAAGAAATATCCTTAAACAAAATAAAACAAGTTTATTTTTCAAAACCTGAA
>CASFSH010000031.1 GCA_949297205.1 uncultured Bacillota bacterium
TCTTTTGCAATCTTACAGGTATACAAAGAACAAAAAGCCTTATTTGCATAGAGAATTAATCCCTTTCCTCCGTAATGCTTGTCCATTGCATTTTTATATGCTCTGCAATTCTTTCTTATAAGGTCTTCGTCCATTACATAAAGCGGCGTTCCGTATTTTTGTGCAAGCTCCACCGTATCATTCTTGCCGATTGTAAGATGTCCCTTTTCATTAACATTAAGATTTTCCGATACAAACATATTTTTCTTCCTTTCCTTTCTTTACTGCTGCTGCAGCTTTTTCCACCCCTTATTAAAAATGGCAGAAAAACCCAAAACAAACTGTTTTGTGACCTCTCTGCCGCAAAATAATCAATCATTATTTCTGATAATCTCAGGTTCTCTGTCCTCTGTTACACAGTTTTTATGAACTATGCACTTTGCAACATTTCCCTCTGAAGGAATATCAAACATTATATCAGTCATTATTTCTTCTATAATTGACCTTAACCCTCTTGCACCGGTATTTCTTTTCAGTGCTTTTTTTGCAATGGCTTTTACCGCATCATCATCAAACTCAAGATCGACACCATCCATTTTAAGCAATGCCTGATATTGTTTTACCAATGCATTCTTAGGTTTTGTAAGAATATCGCACAATGCATCTTCATCAAGTTGAGATAACTTTGCAATAATTGGAAGTCTTCCTATAAATTCAGGTATAAGACCGAATTTAAGCAAATCCTGAGGTGATATTTTTTCAAGAAGCTCTCCTATATTTCTCTCCTGCTTGCTTTCTATCTCCGCACCGAATCCAAGACCCTTCTTACCTATTCTGTCTGCAATTATCTTGTCTATACCGTCAAAGGCACCTCCACATATAAATAATATGTTGGTTGTGTCTATCTGTATAAATTCCTGATGAGGATGCTTTCTTCCTCCCTGAGGAGGAACCGAGGCAACTGTACCTTCAAGCACCTTTAGTAAAGTCTGCTGTACACCTTCTCCGCTTACATCTCTTGTTATAGAAACATTTTCCGATTTTCTGGCTATTTTATCAATTTCATCTATATATATAATTCCGCGTTCTGCCGCATCCATATCATAGTCCGCAGCCTGAATAAGTTTAAGCAGTATATTCTCAACATCTTCACCCACATATCCCGCTTCGGTTAGAGAAGTTGCGTCGGCAATGGCGAAAGGTACTTTTAAAATTCTTGCAAGATTCTGAACCAAAAAAGTTTTACCCGATCCTGTGGGACCTATTATAAGTATATTACTTTTCTGCAGTTCAACATCTTCATCTTCCACTTCTCTGCCAATTCTTTTATAATGATTGTATACCGCAACAGACAGGATTTTCTTTGCTTCCTCCTGTCCTATAACATATTGATCCAAAATATCTTTTATTTCCTTCGGCTTCGGCAATTCCATATCCTCAATATCATAAGGTTCTTCATCATACCCCTCATTCAATATGCTGTTGCATATCTGAATACATTCATTGCAGATATATACATTTGAACCGGAAATAAGTCTTGCAACTTCGCTTTCCTTTTTTCCGCAAAAGGAGCAACAAACTTCTTTTTTTTCGTCATTCCTTGCCATATATTATAATTCCTTCCGACATTTCTTATATTATTTTCCTTAATATGTCCGGCAGCTGATTTTGCTGTTGCCGCCGTAATTGAATAAAACAGCTGGAGATTGCAGTAATGCTCTGCAATCAACAGCGTTTTTAAAATTTTTTTATTTATCGGGTATTTTATAATTTTTTAAAATACCCTGTTTTATTTATTTTTTTTCTTTGATTCAATGACCTGGTCTATAAGTCCGTATGCCTTTGCCTTTTCCGCCGACATGAAATTATCTCTTTCCGTATCCGCAGCAATAACGTCAATAGGCTGACCTGTTCTTTCACTTAATATTTCATTTAAGTGCTGCTTCATCTTTATAATTCTTTCAGCGTGAATCTGAATATCCGTTGCCTGACCCTGCATTCCTCCCAAAGGCTGATGGATCATAATTTCACTGTTGGGAAGTGCAAATCTCTTTCCTTTAGTACCTGCGGCGAGAAGAAAAGCTCCCATACTTGCAGCCATTCCGATACATATTGTGGATACATCACATCTTATGTATTGCATTGTATCGTAAATTGCCATTCCCGCAGTCATGGATCCTCCCGGACTGTTTATATACAGCTGTATATCTTTATCCGGATCCTTTGATTCAAGAAATAACATCTGTGCAACAACAAGGCTTGCACTTGCATCTGTCACTTCTTCTCCCAGGAAAATAATTCTGTCTTCAAGCAAACGTGAAAAAATATCATATGATCTTTCCCCTCTGCCTGTCTGTTCAATAACCATAGGTACCAAACTCATTAATAATCAGTCCTTTCATTTTTATCCCGCATTATGCCGTTATTAAACGGCATAAATCGGTAACATGAAAAAATATATCTTTTTTCACGTTAATTCTGCCGTTTGATAAAGGAAATTATTTAAAATTATTTCACTACGGCTTTATTGACCATCATATCAACTGTTTTTCCGTAGCTGATGTCATTCTTAATATTTTCCATATCTTCCGGTCTTAATACTTCTTTTAACTTTTCAATTTCCATGTTATAGATTTTTGACATTTCAGCAATCTTATCTTCTACCTCTTCGTCGGTTGCGGTAATTCCTTCTTTTTTGGTTATTGCTTCAATAACAAGAGATACTTTACATTGTTTTTCTGCCTGTTCTTTAAAGCTTTCTCTCATTGCATCCATGTTACCGCCGGTATACTGCAGATAAGTATCAATATTCATGCCCTGATACTGCAGACGCTGAGCAAAATCATTTATCATTCTGTCAATCTGTGCCTGAATCATTGCGTCAGGAATATCAACTTCCGCATTTTCGCATACCTTTTCGATTATTGAATTTTCTGTTTCCTGCTTAGCTTTATTTTCAGCTCTTTCTTCAAGTTTCTTTCTGATGCTGTCTTTATATTCCGCAAGAGTTTCGAATTCGCTTACTTCGGATGCAAAATCGTCATCCAACTCGGGTAATTCACGTACCTTTATTTCGTGTACCTTAACCTTAAACATTGCAGGCTTTCCTTTTAAAGATTCCACAAGGTATTCTTCAGGGAAAGTTACGTTTACTTCTATATCGTCACCGATTTTTGCTCCTATTATCTGTTCTTCAAAGCCCGGAATAAAGCTGCCTGAACCTATCTCCAGTTCATATTTTTCCGCTTTTCCGCCTTCAAATGCTTCTCCGTCGCAGAATCCTTCAAAATCAATAACGGTAATATCTCCGTTTTCAACCGGACGGTCTTCAACGCTTATAATTCTTGCGTTTCTTTTTCTTGTTGCCTCTATATCCTTATCTATATCTTCGTCTGATACAGTATTGTCAACTTTTTCCACTTCTATACCTGTATATTCTCCTAATTTTACTTCCGGTTTTGTTGTAACCAAAGCTGTAAATACAACAGGTTCTCCTTTTTTGATTTCTTCCACGTCGATTTCAGGTCTTGCAACCGCTTCAATCTCCGCTTCCTTTATTGCTGCGTCATAAGCTTCGGGAAGTACATAATTTATTGCATCATCATAAAATACACTTTCTGTATAGTATTTTTCAATTATTGCTTTTGAAACCTTTCCTTTTCTGAATCCCGGAATATTGAACTTGCTTCTATTCTTTTTGTATGCTTCGTTTATTCCTTCTTCAAACTTTTCTCTTGATACTTCAAAGGTAATTTTTACAAGATTTTTTTCTACCTCTTCTTTTTTTACTGCCATTGGTAAATCCTCCTCAAACGTTAAAAAAATTACATAGTGGCACAAATCACCACTATTACATCATTCTATATTATACCATAAAATAAACATATTTCAATTCTTTTTATTAAAATTTAATATTATCTTAATAATTCTATACTAATCGCACAATTTCACCGGCACAAAGTCCGTATAATCGCACGAAACAAGCATATATTTAATGCCTTCAATCTCTCCGGACATTGCATTTTTATGCCCCTGTCCGTGAAGATGTCCGTAAATACATCTTTTCACGTTATATTTTTTCATTATTTTTGTAAATTCATTATCGGTACAGTCAACACTTACCGGAGGATAATGAAAAAATACGATTATTTCTTCGGGATTTTTATTTAAACATGACTGTATTGATAATTCCAGTCTAACAGCTTCCCTTTCATAAATTTTAATATCCTCATCCGTTCCCGTTCCGAACCCTATATAATTCCATCCTCTGGTTCCGCATATTCCTTTGTTTTTATATATAAAAGAATTGTTGTGCATAAATTTTATGCTGTCAAAGGAATTATTTTCAAGGAATTTATTCATCTTTGACATTGTTGACCACCAATAATCATGATTTCCTTTTGAGATTATTTTAAATCCGTTAAGTCTATGCAGAAATTCAAAATCCGGAATACTCTGATCAAGGTATGTAGCCCAGGAAAAATCACCGGGTAATATTACCCAGTCATTATTATTTACTATACTCTGCCAGTTTTTTTCTATTCTTTCCACATAGTTTTTCCATTTTCCGCCGAAAATATCCATCGGCTTGTCTATCCCTATGGGCAAATGCAAATCTGATATGGTATATAACGCCATAACGTCTTTTCCTTTCTTTTTTATTTTTCACTACATTTTTTATAGTGATACTCCGATAATATTTTTTCTGCCTGTTCCTTTATATTTTCGCCGCTGTTTATCCAGTGTATTCTCTCGTCACGTCTGAACCAGGTCATCTGTCTTTTTGCATAATGCCGTGTTGAAATTTTTATTTTTTCTATAGCTTCATCCTTTGTACACTCTCCGTTAAGATAATCTATTATCTCTTTATATCCTATTCCCTGCATTGATAAAAGCTGTTTTGTATATCCCTTACCGCAAAGATTCTCCACTTCCTCTATCAGTCCCGATTCTATCATTATGTCTACTCTTTTTTCTATTCTTTCATAGAGCTTATCCATTTCCCATTTTATTGCCATCATACAGGGATAATACCGTGATTCCTTCTTTTTTGTTTCCTCCTGATGTTTGGAAATGGGAACACCCGTCATTTTATAAAATTCTATGGCTCTTATTATTCTTCTTGTATTGTTTTTATGAAGGCGCTGTGCGGAAATGGGATCAAATTGTGAGAGCATCTCCACCATATAATCAATTCCTTTTTCTTCATACAGCTTTTGCAGACTTTTTCTTAATTCGGTATCGGAATCGTCCTCACGAAAATCCACGTCATTTACAAGGGAAGTTATATAAAGACCTGTCCCCCCCGTAACAACCGCATTTTTATTTTTTTCTCTTATATTTTTTATAACCTCATGTGCCGTTTTTACATAGTCCGCAACGGAATATCCCACTGTAGGTTCGACAATGTCCATCATATGATGTATTATTCCGCTTCTTTCCTCCATATCGGGTTTTGCGGTTCCTATGTCGAGATACTTATAAATCTGCATACTGTCAGCAGATACTATTTCTCCGTTATATTCTTTTGCTATATCTATGGAAAGGGCTGTTTTACCCGAAGCGGTAGGGCCTGCTATAACTATTAACGGTATCTTTTCCATTTTTTCAGTCTTCTTTCTTAAAATAATTAATTATGTTTTCTGCAGTTTTTTTATCCATTCCCATTACATTCATTAATTCCTCAAAGGATGCCTTTTTTATATTTTCCACCGTCTTAAAAT
>CASFSH010000032.1 GCA_949297205.1 uncultured Bacillota bacterium
CATACTCAGTTGTCTGTGTATATGTTGTATAATCCATTTCTGTCTGATAAATATCTGAGAAAGGAATATAACGGCTCTTTGAGCCACAGGTTACAATCAATGAGTTGTTGGTTATACTTTCGCTTGTATAATTGCTTGCAAAATTCGGATTTACAACGGGATCCTTTATTTCAATTTTAATATTATCATTATATCCCGCATATTTATCCAACATATTGCTTATATATGCATCTTCGGTACCGCTTTGAACAATGTAATAAATTACAACCTCTTTATCAACAGCTTCTGCTATATTAATTGATTCTTCCGACAAACTGTATATAGCGGTATTTGTCATATCCAACTTTGTATTTTTGGTAGATAGTGAATCAACCGTCAAAACCACAAAAACCGCAATTGCAATGATTACGATAGATGCCAATGCACTGTATCCGCCTATACGAAAACTCTTCTGAGTAAATTGTTTTTGTATGTTTTCCTTCTTGAAATAATCTTTAAAGTTCATTAGCTCCATCTCCTTTTTTCCATCGACTGTACCGTGAAGAATATAAACACCGCAGTAATAACAAGAAAATAAACTATAGCTGTGATGTCAAACATTCCGTTAGGGAAATTATAAAATCTTTCAAATACAGAAAGTTTATCCATAATTTTAGGGAACAATCCATATAAGGAATCGGGGTTCGCAACTTTTATTACAATCAGGAAAAATTCGATTACAGCGGCAACTATGACAGCCAGCAAAGAATTTTTTGTCATGTAATATAAAATTGCCCCAACTGCAACAATTACAACGGTAAATGCAATAAAAGTAGCATTTGCACTGTACGAAAGATAATCTGCCAATGTTCCTATAAAATAATTCAAAAGCATTACAATAAAGCTTGCAATAACCGCAACAACCTGATTTTCAGTAAGAGACGAGATAAAAAGTCCCATTGCGATAAGACTGCTGCCTAACAGGAAAAATCCTAATAAAGTACCATATGCGGCAAACATATTAACATTTCCGAAAGCCGACAAAATCAGAGGATATATTCCCACAATTACAATGGGAATTAATAGCACTGCTACCATTGCAAGGAACTTTCCCATAACAACCTCTGTCATACTTACCGGGAGAGAATAAAGCAATTGATCGGTTTTCTGTTTTCTGTCTTCGGCTATTGATCTCATGGTCAGAATAGGCACAGCAATAAGGAAAATAAATGCCATGTTTCCGAGAACATATTCGAAATTCGCAGCTCCCGATTTAAGATTTATAACCATTGTATATATTCCGGCAAACAAAAGTACAAATGCACAGAATATATATCCTAAAATATTATTAAAATAGGATTTGAATTCACGCTTAAATATTGCTGTCATTTTCTTCTGCCCCCTCTTCTTCGTCTTCCTGTACCGGTTCTTCATCATATTCCGGGACATTCATGTTTTCTTCATTATGTTCCTCGGTTTCTTCCTGTAAATCCGGCATAATATTATCAGTCATTTCTATTTGTGTATTTGCCGCCTTATCAATAGAAGTAAGTTCAAGGAATATATCTTCCAGAGTTGCCGTTTCTTCCGTCATTCTCACAATAGGAAGTCTTGCATCTGCAAAAGCATAGAATATATCTTCGGCAATATCGGCTTCTTTATCCGTAGTAATTTCAACTGTTGTTTTATCGCCGTTTTCCTTACAACTTATATCTTTAATTTTATCAACTTTTCCAAGCGTACGTTTTATGCTGTCACTGCCGCCTTTAACAGTCAGTTTAACTGTTTTTGATCCGGCAAACAGATTTTCCAGATTTTCCGGAGTATCACATGCAACCAGTTTTCCGTTTGATATAATAAGTATTTTATCACAAACAGCCTGTACCTCAGATAAGATATGACTTGAAAGAATTACGGTATGTTTCTCACCGAGATTTTTGATCAATTCTCTTATTTCTATGATTTGTTTCGGGTCAAGTCCGACAGTAGGCTCGTCCAAAATTATAACAGACGGATTTCCTATCAATGCCTGTGCGATACCCACTCTCTGTCTGTAACCTTTTGACAGGTTCCTTATCAGTCTGTTCTCAACATTCTTAATTCCCGTTTCGGCCATTGCCTCTTCTATCTGTGTTTTTCTCTGAGATTTTTCAACCTTCTTCACTTCTGACACAAACTGAAGATATTCAACAGGAGTCATATCCACATACAGAGGAGGTATTTCCGGCAAATAACCTATATGTTTTTTTGCTTCAACGGCATTTTCATAAATGTCCAGACCGTCAATTAATACTGTACCGTCAGTTGCGGAAAGGCATCCGGTTATTATATTCATTGTAGTGGATTTACCTGCGCCGTTAGGTCCCAAAAAACCGTAAACCTGATTTTCTTCTATGGTAAAAGAAAGGTTTGATACAGCAGTGTGAGTGCCATATTTTTTGGTCAAGCCTTTAACTTCAATCATGTTTTTCATTCCTTTCAAAATATTATCATAAAATTAATCATAAACCTTATATTACGATATGTCAATAAATCAGCCGAAATGTTTACAATTTTTTAAATTTTTATACTGCTGATTTTCACATAAAATAAAACATGGTACGGTTATTGTCCCGTACCATGTTTTTATCTGTCCTTTAACGGTATATATTCTTTATTTTCCGCTACCGATTTGTATGCCGGTCTTATAATTTTATTTGCATTTATAAGTTCTTCAATTCTGTGTGCACTCCATCCGGAAATTCTTGCCACTGCGAACAACGGGGTATAAAGTTCTTCGGGCATATCCATCATAGAATATGCAAACCCGCTGTAAAAATCGATATTCGGGCTTACACCTTTATATATCTTTCTCTTTGCCGCAATAACTTCTGTTGCAAGTCTTGCAACATTATTATAAAAGATATAATCCTCATGCCGTCCCTTTTCTTCCGACAGTCTTTCAACATACTTTTTGAAAATATTTGCTCTGGGATCGGAAAGTGAATAAACAGCATGACCCATACCATATATAAGTCCCGATTTATCAAACGCTTCCTTATTCAGTAACTTGATCAAGTATTCCTTTAGTTCATCATCGTCATTTGTATCTTTGACATTATCTCTTATGTTTTCCATCATATGCTTGACTTTTATATTTGCGCCGCCATGTTTTGGGCCTTTTAAAGAACACAAAGATGCCGCAACCGATGAATAAGTATCTGTTCCCGATGATGTTACAACATGCGTCGTAAAGGTTGAGTTGTTTCCTCCGCCATGTTCCGCATGAAGAACCAACGCCATATCCAAAAGTTTTGCCTCAAGCTTTGTAAATTTTTTATCGGGTCTGAGCAATCTCAACAGATTTTCCGCCGTTGAAAGAGCAGGGTCGGGATTATGTATGTATAACCCTCTGCCCATTATATAATGTCTGTATGCCTGATATGCATATACCGACAGTGAAGAAAAGTTTGCTATCAACTGTATACACTGTCTCAACACATTTGGAATGCTTAAATCATTTGCATTTTTATCATAAGAATACAAGGTCAGAACACTTCTTGCCAATGAATTCATTATATCTTTATTTGGTGCTTTCATTATAACATCACGATTGAAATTTGTCGGAAGAGTTCTGTATTCTGCAAGCAATTTGCAAAAATCATCCAATTTACTTTTATCCGGCAACTCCCCGAATAGCAACAGATATACTGTTTCTTCAAACCCAAATCTGTTATCTTTGATAAATCCACCTACAAGATCATTGATGTTTATTCCGCGGTAATACAATTCGCCCTCACACGGAACTTCAACACCGTTTTCCACCTTTGAGGATAATACCGTTGATATTTCCGTCAAGCCTGTAACTACGCCTTTTCCGTCAAGATCCCTCAATCCACGCTTAACTTTATGTATCTCATACAGCGTCGGATCTATATTACTGTTTTTTGAAGCAAGTTCTGCCAATGTATAAATTTCCGGCGTTATTTCCGAATAATTTTTTACACCCATTCCTTCCAACTCCTTTCGATTTTTTTATAATATTATAATTATAACAAAAAATTGAATTTATGTCAACTAAATAATTATGTCCCATATGTTAACATTTTTTTTGGGCATTTTGTATTGTTATACCTTTTTGTAGGATTATTTAATTATATACTCATAATTATTAACCTATTTATTCATTTTTTATTCTTGCAAACAGAATAAAATTATGCTATAATTATACCGTTAAAATACGGTCATTTATCCAATTGACAAAAAAATGCAAAGGATTGAATTAAAATGAAAATAAACGAAGGATTTATATTAAAAGAAGTCGCCGGAAATTTTGTTGTGGTTTCCTGCGGTGAAAACACATTGGATTTCAATAATATTATTACCATAAACGAAACAGGTGCAATTATTTGGAAAGGAATTGAGACAGGAAAAAACAAAACTCAAATTATAAACGATATATTAAGTGAGTATAATGGAATAAACGAAGCGGATGCATCCAAAGATTTTGATGAATTTGTAATACAGCTTAAAAATGTAAATATTATAATTGATTAATTTATTTACCCTAACGGAGGATTGATATGCAATATAAAGGAGCAGTATTTTTTGATTACGACGGAACGCTTGCAGATGAAAAAAAAGGAATATACTATCCTACTGAAACCACAAAAAAATCATTAAAAAAACTAAGTAATAACGGATATATGGTTGTTCTTGCCACCGGACGAGCAAAATGCTATGTACCTGATACAGGTGTTGATTTTAACGGATATATTACATCAAACGGTGCCGTTGCCGAAGTTGACGGGAACATAATAACACAGGATTTCTTTCCTCAAGAAGATGTTTTGGAACTTACAGAAAAATTTGAGGGCATGGGGCTGTACTATTCCATGGAAAATACGCATCAATGCTATGCCCGTGATATAAATAACAGCGGATTTGCTGCCATGCTTGATAACTTTCATATACCAAAAAACGTATTTACAAATTTTGATAAAAACCATATTCCTCAAACATCCAAAATGCTTTTGGTATACAATACCGAGGATGAACTTAGGTCTTTATCAGATTATTTCAAAAACAGATACGATTTTTATAAGCATAGGAAATTTAATTCCGCTGATGTGACAAAACATGATATAGTAAAGGCTGTAGGTGCCGAAGCTATATGCAAAAGATTTAATATTGCCGGCGAAAATACCTATGCATTCGGAGACGGTACAAATGATTATGATTTATTAAAATACGCAGGTCACGGTATTGCAATGGGCTATCACAATTCCGCTCTTGACAATGTTGCGGAATTTATAACCGATACTGTGGAAAACGAAGGTATTTTCAAGGCACTTGTTCACTACGGATTGATTGATTGAATACAATTATTAAATACAGGCAGACATGAAATATTACCGCAAAACAAAACAGTGAGGAGTTTAGACCCCGTCCGAAAATCAGAATTAAAATCTGATAATCGGACAGACGGTTCATTTCATCCTCACTGTTTTTTCGTACCGTTAAATATCAATACATTATATAAACCGAAAACCAATATATAACATTGATCATATTTTAAAAGTAATAGCAATTATTCTTCAGATTCTTTTGATACGGCATCTTTATGCGACAAACTTATTTTCCCTGTTTTTGAATCTATTTCCATAACCTTTACAAGCAATGTATCCCCTACGTTTACAACGTCCTCAACAGTTTTTACTCTCTTATGAGCAAGCTTTGAAATATGGCACAACCCGTCTTTACCGGGAAGGATTTCAACAAACGCACCAAACGGGTGAATTGCTTTTACAACACCCTCATATATTTCTCCGACCTCCGGTTCCTTGACAATCAATTCAATTGCCTTTCTTGCCATATCACCTGATTCCTGATCTACTGCAAAAATATTGATTGTACCGTCATCTTCAATATCTATCTTTGCACCGGTATCTGCAACAATCTTCTGAATTACCTTTCCACCCTGACCGATAACTTCTCTTATCTTTTCAGGATCAATCTTCATTGTACTTACCTTCGGAGCATACGGTGATAAGTGATCACGTACTTCCGGTATAGCCTTCAACAATACTTCATCTATTATATAGCATCTTGCTTTTCTTGTTTTTTCAAACGCTTCTGCAATAACTTCATAAGGAAGACCGTCATTTTTTATATCCACCTGTATTGATGTGATACCTTTCTTTGTTCCTGCAACCTTGAAATCCATTTCACCATAAAAATCCTCAAGTCCCTGTATATCCACCATTGTGGTAAAGCCTTCATCTGTAGTTATAAGTCCGCATGAAATAC
Source organism: uncultured Bacillota bacterium (assembly GCA_949297205.1). Classification (GTDB taxonomy): domain Bacteria; phylum Bacillota; class Clostridia; order UBA1381; family UBA1381; genus RGIG1988. Next base: position 6,268 of record CASFSH010000032.1, read on the forward strand.
CGGCAACAGGCGCTTTGATCGGTACACCGGCAGCCATAAGTGCAAGGGTTGAACCACAGACGCTTCCCTGTGATGTTGATCCGTTTGAACTCAGCACTTCCGATACCGTTCTGATAGCATAAGGAAATTCCGATTCGGATGGAAGTACCGGAACAAGCGAACGTTCAGCCAAAGCTCCGTGACCTATTTCTCTTCTTCCCGGTCCTCTTGACGGTTTTGTTTCACCTACAGAATATGACGGGAAATTATAATGATGCATATATCTCTTTGAATCATCCTCATCAATACCGTCCAATTTCTGCATTTCGGCAAGAGGTGCCAATGTAGCTACGGTAAGTACCTGTGTCTGTCCTCTTGTAAACATTCCCGAACCGTGAGTTCTCGGCAGCAAGTCGACTTCTGCAGCAAGGGGTCTGATTTCATCAAGTCCTCTGCCGTCAACACGTCTTCCTTCATATAACCATGCTCTTACTATTTCTTTCTGCATTTTATACAGTATTTCACCCAACTGCTCCGGCAAATCAGGATATTGCTCGCCTAATGCTTCGGTTATTTCGTCTTCGATTACGCCCATTCTGTCATCACGAATATTTTTATCGTCTGTATCCAAAGCATATTTGATTTTTTCATAAGACATTTCTTTTATTGCATCCCATAATTCCTGATTTACGGTATGCGCTTCATATTCAAATTTTTCTTTTCCTATTTCAGCCTTTATTGAGTCAATAAAATCACAAAGTTCAATAATCTGCTTATGAGCAAATTTTAAGCCTTCAAGCATTACATTTTCTTCAACTTCATTTGCAGCAGCTTCGATCATAACAATTTTTTGCTTTGTTCCGGCAACGGTAACAAGCATTTGGGATTTTTCTCTTTGTTCCACTGTTGGATTTATGATATACTCTCCGTCAATCAAACCAAGCCATACACCGCCTATAGGTCCGTTCCACGGAATATCCGAAATTGACAATGCAATAGATGTTCCGATCATAGCAGCCACTTCAGGAGGGTTGTCCTGTTCAACAGACAAAACTGTTGCTACAACAGACACATCATTTCTTAAATCTGCCGGAAATAAAGGTCTTATCGGTCTGTCTATTACACGGCTTGTTAAAATTGCTTTTTCCGACGGCTTTCCTTCTCTTTTAATATATCCCCCCGGAATTTTTCCTACCGCATATAACTTTTCTTCATAATCAACGCTTAAAGGGAAAAAATCCACTCCCTCTCTCGGTGTTCTTGAAGCTGTTACGTTTACCATTACAACTGTATCACCGTAACGAACAAGGCAATGTCCGTTTGCAAGCATCGCCATTTTTCCTGTTTCGATTACAAGCGGTCTTCCCGCCAATGTTGTTTCAAAAGTTCTGAACATATTTAACTCCCTTTCTTTTACTTCGGGATATGATTTTATTTAACAGATAGGCACAAAATCCGATTTTTTCAGACTCTCTGCTTATTTGCTAAATAAAAATCAATATCCGAACATTTTAAAAAATTTTTATCATAATATGCACAAAGCAAGCGAATAACATTAAGAAATCCGCTTGCTTAAGCTGTATTACTTTCTTAAACCTAACTTTGCAACCAAAGCACGGTATCTTTCAATATCCTGTGACTTAAGATAGTTCAAAAGGCTTCTTCTCTTACCAACCATCATTAAAAGACCTCTTCTTGAATGGAAATCTTTCTTATGTTCATTTAAGTGTTCATTATTAAGATGATTGATTCTTTCTGTTAAAAGAGCTATCTGAACTTCAGGAGAACCTGTATCCCCTTCATGAATCGCATAAGCCTGCATAATTTCCTGCTTACGTTCTTTAGTCATGGTATTCACCTCCTATAATCAATAATCCCCGTATGCTGAGAAACCGTTGGTGATTCGGTTATCCAAGCTATAGGTTAAATAAAATTTTTTGTTTTCGGGACAAAAGTCCTTTTTACATACAATAATAAGCAAGCAACATATTATTTGCTTCTGTTGAAACGTTTGTTGAACTTCTCAACTCTACCGCCTGTATCTACAAGCTTTTGCTTACCTGTGTAGAACGGATGACATTTTGAACAAATTTCAACCTGGATATTTTCCTTTGTTGAACCTGTTTCGATAACTTCTCCGCATGCACATCTTATAGTTGTTTGCTTATAATCAGGATGAATTCCTTCTTTCATGGTATTCCCCTCCTTATAAGATTTTTAACCGCCCATAATGAGCCATATAACAGTATACCATATAATCTTTTAATTTGCAAGTATTTTTTTCTTTTTTTTAATATTTTATAAATATATGATAATTTTTTTCTTGAAAAAAAAATAAATGTATGATATTATATTAATAATAATTTCCGTGTATTATGTCCATTACAGATTTTAAGGAAAGGTGGATTGTATGACTCTTCAGCAATTATATTATATTATAA
>CASFSH010000033.1 GCA_949297205.1 uncultured Bacillota bacterium
ACATTTAACAGAAACTTTGAAGGACGTTCCGGAACAAAGGACGGACAAATTTATCTTGTGTCCCCTGAACTTGCTGCAGCTTCTGCATTGACAGGATATCTTACCGATCCGAGAGAATTAGGCGAAATGCCTGAATTTAAGCTTCCTGAACGATTTGATATAAATGATAATATGATAGTTGCTCCTATTGAGGAAGAAAAGATGGATACGGTTGAAATATTAAGAGGACCGAATATTAAGCCTTTCCCTGTATCGGAACCTATGAGCAAAACAATTGATGCAAAATGCAGTCTGAAAGTCGGCGATAATATTACAACAGACCATATTATGCCTGCCGGTGCAAAGATATTGCCTTTGCGTTCAAACATTCCTGAAATTTCAAAGCATTGCTTTGCAGTATGTGATGAAAACTTCTATAAGCGTGCACTTGATATGGGTAAATCAATTATTGTAGGCGGATCAAACTACGGACAGGGTTCTTCAAGAGAACACGCTGCTCTTGCACCTCTTTATTTGGGAGTTAAGGCTGTTATTACAAAATCTTTTGCAAGAATACATATGGCAAACCTGATAAATGCCGGAATTTTGCCGTTAACTTTTAAAAACGAAGCTGATTATGATATGATTGAACAAGGCGATGAGCTTATAATTGAGAATGTTATAGAGCAGATAAAAGCCGGAAATGAAATTACAGTTAAAAATGCTGATAAAAATTGTGAATTTACAGTAATTTTGTCTGTATCGGAGAGACAAAAGGATATGCTTTATGCAGGCGGACTTCTGAATTATACAAAAGAGCAGAATAAATAAATTTTAGTCATGTGAAAATTTCGGAGGATATTTTTATGAGTGAAAATTGGTTTGGATTTGAAACAAAGGATTTTATATTCGACGGAAAAAATGCAAAGGTTGTTTTTGCGGATAAAAGTAACAGAACAAACAAATGGCTTTTGAAAACGGAATATTTCGGTGCATTTCCTGATTTTGAAATTGAAATGCTTAAATTGGGATATAATCTTGCTCATGTTGACAATACCACAAGATGGTGTCTTGATGAAGATACAAAAAGACAGGCGGATTTTGTGGAATATCTGCATAATGAGTATGGCTTTGAAAACAAATGTGTACCGGTGGGAATGAGCTGCGGAGGAATGCAGGCAATATATCTTGGAGCAAAATATCCCGAACTTGTTCCGGCAATGTACATTGATGCACCTGTTGTAAACCTTCTCAGCTGTCCTGCAGGATTGGGAGGTTCTGATGGTTCAATGTTTAAGGAATTTGAGGAAAACAGACACATGACATTATCGGAGCTTTTAAGTTTTAGAAAGCATCCTCTTGACTATATTCCGGATTTGGTAAAGAATAATATACCTGTTTTTCTTGTATGCGGTGACAGTGACAAAACGGTGCCTTATGAAGAAAACGGAAAACTTGTATATGATGCATATAAGAAAGCGGGCTGTAACATAACGCTTGTATTAAAGCCCGGATGTGATCATCACCCTCATGGGTTAAATGACAACACTCCGATAATCGAATTCGTGAAAAAATACTATTAATGAGGCAATTTAAAATGAATATTAAAGATATATTGGGTTATGAAAATGAAAAACCCTTAGACAGGATTTGCAATGACGGAGGATTCTGCGCAATATTAAGAAGTATAGGATGTGTTGGTGACAGCCTTGCATCAGGAGAGTTTGAATCTCTTGATGAGAAAGGGAACAAAGGTTATCATGATTATTACGAATATTCATGGGGACAGTTTATTGCACGAGCTATAGGTGCAAAGGTATACAATTTTTCAAGGGGCGGAATGAGTGCAAAAGAATACTGTGAAAATTTTGCTTCAGCAAATGATTTCTGGAGCCCCGAAAAGAGATGTCAGGCTTATATTATTGCATTGGGTGTTAATGATATTTCTGCGTACGGTAATGATTTGGGCAGTGTTTCCGATATTGATATTTCCGATTACAGGAATAATAAAAAAACATTTGCCGGATATTATGGGCAAATAATTCAAAGACTTAAAATAAATCAGCCGAAGGCAAAATTTTTTCTTATGACCTGTCCTGATTCCGGAAGAAATGACCGCACTGAAGCTGAGGACATTCATCAGAAATTGATGTACGATATGGCAGAATTATTTGATTATACCTATGTTCTCGATTTCAGAAAATATGCGCCGGTATATGATGAAGAATTTAAAAAGAATTTTTATATGGGTGGACATATGAATCCGGCAGGGTATCTCTTGACGGCAAAAATGATAATGTCATATATAGATTACATAATAAGAAACAATATGGAGGACTTTGCTCAAGTTGGCTTTATCGGCAAGGATTTTCATAATGTTTCGGTAAAATGGTAAAAATAAAAAAGGAGTTGCAGACTATGGAAAAAATACAGATGAAGACACCTCTTGTTGAGATGGACGGAGATGAAATGACCAGAATTATCTGGAAAATGATAAAGGACATAATTCTTATACCGCATATTGATTTAAAGACAGAATACTATGATCTGGGACTTGAACACAGAAACGAAACTGACGATCAGGTTACAATTGACAGTGCCGAAGCAACGAAAAAATACGGAGTTGCGGTAAAATGTGCAACAATCACACCAAATGCCGCAAGAATGCCCGAATATAATTTGAAACAAATGTGGAAATCTCCTAACGGTACAATAAGAGCAATATTGGATGGTACAGTCTTCAGAACACCGATTCTTGTAAAAGGTATTACTCCTTATATTCCGTCATGGACAAAACCTATAACAATAGCAAGACACGCATACGGCGATGTTTATAAGAATGTTGAAATGCAAGTGGCCAAAGACAGCAAAGCCGAACTTGTGGTAACAGATAAAGACGGTAACGTAACAAAAGAAACTATCTATGACTTTGGAGATTCAAGCGGTATTATTCAGGGACTTCACAACAAGGACAAGTCAATAGAAAGTTTTGCAAGAGCTTGTTTTAATTTTGCGCTTGATACAAAACAGGATTTATGGTTTGCAACAAAAGATACAATATCCAAGAAATACGACCACAGATTTAAAGATATATTTGCAGAGATTTATGAAAATGAATACAAAGAAAAATTTGAAGAAGCAGGAATTGAATATTTCTATACATTGATAGATGATGCCGTTGCAAGAGTAATTCGTTCAAACGGAGGATATATTTGGGCTTGTAAAAATTATGACGGTGATGTTATGTCAGATATGGTGGCAACTGCTTACGGCTCGCTGGCTATGATGACCTCTGTTTTGGTTTCACCGGATGGAATTTATGAATATGAAGCGGCACACGGCACTGTTCAAAGACATTATTATAAGCACTTAAAAGGAGAAAAAACCTCTACCAATTCGGTTGCAACATTGTTTGCATGGACCGGAGCTTTAAGAAAAAGAGGAGAACTTGATAATCTTCCGGATCTTATTAAATTTGCCGATGATCTTGAAAAGGCAACGATTATGACCATTGAAAGCGGTATAATGACAGGGGATTTGGCATCTCTTTCGTCAATAGAAAATAAGAGAACGGTTGATACCGAAACATTTTTGATTGAGGTTAACAATACTTTGGAAAAAATAATGAAATAAGTTTAATGTTTGTGTTTTGACGAAGGGGATAACCCCCTTCGCATTACCGCAAACTTTTTTTGGATTTTGAGATTAAAAAATTCACCAAAAAAAGTTTAAAACATTAACGGAAAGGAAATAAATGATACCTTTTGCACATCTGCATACCCACAGTGAATATTCACTTCTTGACGGCGCCGCAAGAATTTCAGATCTGATTTCAAAGGCAAAAGAACTTGGAATGGAATATTTGGCAATAACAGATCACGGTGCAATGTACGGAGTGGTGGATTTTTATAAGGAAGCAAAAAAACAGGGAATTAATCCGGTGATAGGATGTGAAGTTTACGTCGCACCGAGAACTCGATTTGACAAAACCCACGAATATGATTCAAGATACAGTCATCTTATTCTGCTTGCCGAAAATGATGTGGGATATAAAAATTTAATTAAAATTGTTTCTGCAGGATTTATTGAAGGATTTTACTATAAACCCCGTGTTGACTTTGATTTATTAAAGCAATACAAAGAAGGGCTTATAGTTTTGTCGGCGTGCCTTGCGGGAGAAATACCAACTTTATTGCTGAATGATGATTATGAAGGAGCAAAGCAAACGGCACAGAAGTATGCCGACGTATTCGGAAAGGATAACTATTTTATAGAAATACAGGATCATGGTTTAAGGGAGCAAAAACAGACAAATCCTCTTTTAATAAAACTTGCAAGAGAGTTAGGACTTGGGATTGTTGCAACGAATGATATTCATTATGTAAATAAAGAAGACGCACAGGCACAGGACGTTCTTATGTGTATACAAATGGATAAAACGGTTGATGATCCCGAGAGAATGAAATTTGAGACCGACCAGTTTTACATGAAATCTCCTGAAGAAATGGAAAAACTGTTTTCCTATGTGCCGGAAGCTATTGAAAAATCGGTAGAAATAGCAAAGCGGTGTCATGTGGATTTTGATTTTAATACAAGGCATTTGCCGTCATATGATGTACCCGATGGAAAAGACGCATATGAGTATCTTCGTGAATTATGTTTTGACGGGCTGAAAAAAAGATATGATAATCCCGGTAAAGAACTTGTTGAACGATTGGAATATGAATTATCGGTTATAAATTCAATGGGCTTTGTGGATTATTTCCTGATTGTTTGGGATTTTATTCATTTTGCAAGAAGCCATGACGTTATGGTAGGCCCGGGAAGAGGTTCCGCTGCGGGAAGCATTGTTGCATATTCTCTTGAAATAACCAGTATCGATCCGATAAAATACAATCTTATTTTTGAAAGATTCTTAAATCCCGAAAGAGTTTCAATGCCTGATATTGATGTTGACTTTGAGCCTGAGGGCAGACAAAAGGTCATAGATTATGTTGTGGAAAAGTACGGAGAGGATAAAGTATCGCAGATTATCACTTTTGGTACTCTTAAAGCAAAGCTTGTTATTCGGGATGTTGGACGTGCATTAAATATTCCTTATGCCGAAGTGGATAAAGTTGCAAAGGCGGTGCCGAATGACCTTAAAATGACTATTGACAAGGCTTTGGAAATAAGTACCGAATTAAGGTCAATGTATGAAAATGATGCAAAAATAAAGAAATTGATAGATACTGCAAGATCTCTTGAAGGATTACCCAGACATAAGTCTACCCACGCCGCAGGGGTAGTTATCACCCAGGAGCCGACGGTAAATTATATTCCAATGCAGACTAATGAAGATGTTATAACAACTCAGTTTGTAAAGGATACGGTTGAAGAACTCGGATTGTTAAAAATGGATTTTCTTGGGTTAAAGAATCTTACAATAATTGAAAATGCAGTAAAAATAATTGAAAAAACAAAAGGAATAAAAATTGATATTGATAAGATAGATTATGAAGTACCGCAGGTATATGAAACGATCGCGTCAGGCAATACCGACGGTGTATTTCAGCTTGAAAGCCCGGGAATGAAATCTTTTATGCAGGAATTAAAACCGGATAAACTTGAAGATTTGATTGCGGGAATTTCTTTGTACAGACCGGGACCGATGGACTCAATTCCCACATATATTTATAATAAAAAGCATCCCGAAAAGGTAGTTTATAAACATGAGCTTTTGGGTAACATATTGGATGTAACATACGGATGCATGGTATATCAGGAGCAGGTAATGGAAATAGTAAGGGTACTTGCAGGATATTCTTTGGGCGGAGCCGATTTGATGCGCCGTGTTATAAGCAAGAAGAAAATGGCACAGATGGAGATTGAAAGACAAAATTTCATATACGGGAAAAAAGATGAGAACGGTAATCAGGTAATAGACGGATGTATTAACAGGGGAATAGAAGAAAAAACCGCAATTGAAATTTTTGATGAAATATTTGATTTTGCAAATTATGCCTTTAACAAATCTCATGCTGCAGCATATGCCTATGTATGTTATCAGACGGCATACTTAAAAACCTTTTATCCTGTAGAATTTATGGCGTCTTTAATATCGAGCGCCGGCGATACCGACAAGATAAACGAATATATAATAAACAGCCGGAATATGGGGATAGAAATATATCCTCCCGATATAAACAAAAGTACCGATACTTTTACGGTAGAAGGAAAATCTATCAGATTCGGCTTGACTGCAATTAAAAATGTTGGAAGAGGTTTTATACAGAAAATTGTTGCAGAACGTGAAATGAACGGCGAGTTTAAATCATTTTCCGACTTTATATCAAGAATGACCGGAAATGATATGAACAAAAGAGCTGTTGAAGGAATGATAATGTGCGGGGCGTTTGATTCTTTGGGAATAAAACGTTCACAGCTTATGAGAGTTTTTGAAAATGCAATAGATAATGAAGCAAATTCTCAGCGCGGAAATCTAAACGGTCAGATGACACTGTTTGATGAAGATACAACAGAAGAAATTAATTTCCCGGATATTGAGGAGTTTGACAAAAGAACCATTCTGAAAATGGAAAAACAGACTATAGGAATGTATCTTTCCGGAAATCCTATGGGTGAATATAAGGATAAGGTAAAAAATATTACAAAGTATAATATAGGAAGTATTATGGATTCTGTTGAAAGAAATGAAGACGGAACATATAAATTTGTTGAAGGCGGAATCAAAGATGGTGAAACGGTAAAAATATGTGCAATTATTTCAAACCGTAAAAATAAGACTACAAGAAGTAATTCACAAATGGCTTTTTTAAAGCTGGAGGATGAATACGGCAGTATAGAAGTTCTTGTATTCCCCAAAATACTTATACAGTATTCCGGTATATTGCAGGAGGAAAATATTATAGTGGCTGAGGGAAAAGTGAGTATGCGGGAAGATGAAGAACCTAAGCTGCTGTTAGAAAGAGCAATTTCTATGGATATGGTAAATCCTCCGGAGAAAAATGAAACTGTTTATATAAGAATGAATACGAAAAACAGTGAAAATTTTAATCTGTATAGGGAAGTTGCTCAAAAATATCCGGGAAGCGGTAATGTATGTCTGTATTTTAACGATACAAAGTCAAGAATATATGCGGCTGATAATATGAGGCTTAATTTGTCCGAACAGGCTGTTGAAGAGTTAAAAAGACGTTTCGGTAATGAAAATGTGGTCATAAAAAAGTAATTTTATATAAAAATTTAAACAATATTAAAAAATTGGTAAAATTTTTATTGATTTTTTTTGTATTTTGTTATAAAATAAACACTATATAAAATAAAGATAATATTAGGAGCTATTTATATGTGGACAGTAGTATATGTGGCGCAAAAATCTCAGGAAATATTCAGGGTAAAAAATATTTTGGATGATAACAAAATAATTTGCCGGATAAGAGAAAGTAACAATTCCGACGAAGAACATGGAATGTACTTTGAGATTATGGTGCCTGCTGCGGAATTATCCGTCGCACAAAATGTTATTCTTGAATCTGAAATTTAAAATAATATGAGATAAAATTAATAATTGATGCAAATATTAATTTGGGAGGAATGGATTATGTCACAATTCAAAAAAATAGGAGTTCTTACAAGCGGAGGCGATGCTCCGGGAATGAATGCAGCAATACGTGCAGTTGTCAGAACGGCTGTATATAACGGACTTGAAATAGTGGGAGTAAAAAGAGGATATAACGGTCTTTTGCATGAAGATTTTATAAATATGGATGCAAGAAGCGTAGGAGAAACACTTCAAAAAGGCGGTACAATATTACAGACTGCCCGTTGCCTGGAATTTAAGACGTCTGAAGGTGTGAAAAAGGCTGTTGAAGTAGCAAAGAGAAATGAAATAGATGGATTGATTGTTATAGGGGGAGACGGTTCTTTCAGAGGAGCAAGAGATCTTACAAGAGAAGGATTGCCTACTGTAGCAATGCCGGGAACAATAGATAATGATATAAATTGCAGTGAATACACAGTTGGTTATGATACATGTCTGAATACGGTTATTGAGGCAGTTGATAAATTAAGAGATACAAGTTCTTCACATGAAAGATGTTCGGTTGTTGAAGTTATGGGAAGAGGAGCAGGATATATTGCAATTGAGTCTGCAATTGCCTGCGGTGCAGAAGTTGTTTTGATACCTGAAGAACCTTTTGATTTTCAGAAGGATGTTATTGATGTTATTCAACAGGGAAAAGAAAGAGGTAAAAAACACAGCATTGTAATTGTTGCCGAAGGCGTAGGCGGAACGGTTGAAATGGCAAAGAAAATAGAAGAGCAGACCGGAGTAGAAGCAAGAGCGACAATTTTAGGTCATGTTCAGAGAGGCGGAAGCCCTACGGTACGTGACAGAGTTATAGCAAGCCAGATGGGAGCACGTGCCGTTGAATTGCTTCTTGAAGGAAAGTCTAACAGAATTGTATGTATGCAGCATGGAGAGATTGCTGATGTAGATATTGAAGAAGGATTGAATATGAAAAAGCATGTGTCACAGGAATTGATAAAATTAGCAAGACAGCTTGCTATATAAAATATTGACATAAGCAAAATATAAAGAATAGGAACCGGAAATCTGATTATAAAATCTGACTTCCGGTTTTTCTAATGTTATTTTAGTTAAATAATGACGATTGAATATTAAAAATATTTATAAATACTATATACAAAAATAATAATTTGTGGTATAATAAAGTTAGTTTTTTGAGTGATTTTGTGAATGGATTAAAAAATCTTTAATTATTTTTGAAAAAACTATTTACAAAACCAAAAAAGTGGTATATAATCAAGTTAAAACAAAGAAAAACAAAGAAAAACAAAAAAATAAAATACAGGAGGATACACAAATGTACAAATCAGATTATGAAATCAAAAAAGAAATTTGTGAGATTGGAAGAAGAATTTATAATGATGGATTCGTGGCTGCAAATGACGGTAACATTTCCGTTAAAGTGGATGAAGATACTTATTTTGTAACACCTACCGGAGTAAGTAAGGGTTACATGACACCTGAAATGATATGTAAGGTTGACAAAAATCTTAACATGAAAGAGCCAAACAAATGGAAGCCTTCATCAGAAGTTAAAATGCATTTGAGAGTATATCAAGAAAGACCGGATGTTAAAGCCGTTGTCCATGCACATCCTCCTATAGCTACTTCATTTGCTATTGCAGGAATTCCTCTTGACAAGCTTATTATGCCTGAAGCGGTAATTTTCCTTGGAGCCGTTCCGATTGCTGAATATGGTACACCTTCAACAATGGAAATTCCCGATTCATTAATGCCATACATACAGGATTATGATGCAATATTGCTCGCAAATCACGGTGCATTGAGTTTTGGTGTAGACCTTAATACAGCATTCTTCAGAATGGAATCAACTGAGTTTTACGCTAAGCTTATGATGTATTCGACACTTTTAGGCGGTGCAAAGGAAATTCCTTGCGGTGAAGTTAAGAAACTTATTGATTTAAGAAAAAATTTCAAGGTTCCGGGACATCATCCGATGGAAAAAATATGTCCAAGCTGTTATGTTGACGGTGCTCAGGATTTATCACCTACAGAAGCTGCTGAAAAATTCGGCGGAAACTGTGACTGCAAAACAGGTGATGCAAAAATTGAAGATATAGTTGCTGAAGTAACAAAGAGAGTTTTGGAAAAATACAATAAATAATTTAA
>CASFSH010000034.1 GCA_949297205.1 uncultured Bacillota bacterium
CCTCTTTAATTATCACCATATCCAATCCTGTGTCACTCAATTTTCGTGCCGCATCTCCGAAAGCTCCTACTCCCGGTAAAATTATCCTGTCGGCTGATTCTATTTCTTTCGCATCTCCTGTTACAACCGTTTTTTCACCTATTGCTTCAAATGAGCTTTTCAACGAAAACAGATTGCCTACACCGTAATCCACAATTGCAACCATTATAACACTCCTTTTGTTGAAGGTATCTCATCAGCAAACTCTTTATCTATGGATACCGCCTGTCTTAAACTCCTTGCACATGATTTGAAAATACCTTCAATTATATGATGTGAGTTTGTACCCGATATTTGTCTTATGTGAAGAGTACATTTTGCATTTCTCACAAACGCAAGCCAGAATTCCTCTGAAAGCTCGGTATCAAAATCACCTACTTTTTCTGTCGGGATTTCTGCAGTATAGCTTAAATGACTTCTTCCCGAAATATCAACGGCGGTTAAAATCAAAGCTTCATCCATTGGCAGCATCATACTGCCGTAGCGTATTATTCCTTTTTTATTTCCCATAGCCTCATCAAATGCCGCACCGAGACAAATTCCTATGTCTTCAACCGTATGATGATAATCCACATTAACATCACCTTTACAGTTAAGAGATATATCAAACCGTCCGTGACGTGCAAACAATATAAGCATATGATCCAAAAAACCGCATCCTGTATCAATATTGCTTTTCCCTGTACCATCAAGATTTATTTCAAGACTTATTTGCGTTTCTGCCGTTTTTCTCTCAATTTTTGCAGTTCTCATCTTTTTTCCTCCAATATTTGCTTTAACGTATTTATAAGTATTTCCATTTCAACACGTGTTCCTATTGTTATCCTATTATATTGTGATATTCTCTCACCATCAAAATGACGTACCAAAATTCCCTTTTTCTTTAAATCAAGATATAACTGCTTGCCGTCAATATCCGAATGCTTTGCAAAAACAAAATTAGTTGAAGAATCAGTAAGCTCAAACCCTAATTTTAAAAGTTCCTTTTTTGTGTATTCCCTGTTTTCTATAACGGTTTTACAGTTATTAATTGTATATTCTTCATCCTCCAGAGTCCCCAAACCTGCTGCCATTGTCATTTTATTTATATTATACGGATTTGTTGAATATTTGACGGTATTTAAATCCTGTATAATGGCTTTTGAGGCAACCCCGAATCCAAGTCTCGCTCCTGCCATTGATCTTGATTTCGAAAAAGTTTGTGTGACAAGCAAATTATCATATTTATTTATCAATCCCACACAGCTTTTGGCTCCGAAATCCACATATGCCTCATCAATTACAACCACATTATCAGGATTTGTGGCTAAAATTTTTTCTATTTCTTGCGGTTTTAATGCAATTGCTGTGGGTGCATTGGGATTTGCTATAAATATGGTTTTATTTATTCCCAAATAATCATTAATATCTATGGTAAAATCATCTTTCAGCGGTATTTCTTCATATGCTATATTATTCAGCTGTGCAAAAACAGAATAAAAACCGTATGTTATATCGGGAAATGCTGCCTTATGATTTTTATCGCAAAATGCCATAAAAGCAAAATTTAAAATTTCATCCGATCCGTTTGTCATTAATATCTGATCTTCATCAACCATCAAAATTTCAGCCATTTTTTTATTCAATGCTCTACATTCCGGATCAGGATACAAATTGAGACTTTTTGCAGCATTTTTTACATATTCCTGAGCCTTTTGGGAAGGCGGAAAGGGTGATTCATTTGTATTCAGTTTTATATATTTTTTCTCCGTCGGCTGTTCACCCGGCGTATACGGAATCAGTTTTTCATATTTACTGCTGAAAAATCTGCTCAAAACAATCACTCCTCTATACGAATAACCGCACTTTTTGCGTGTGCTGTAAGTCCTTCTTTTTTTGCAAAAAACTCAACATCTCTTGCAACCTTTTTCAATGCGTCTTTGGTATAATATGTGTATTGTGTCTTTTTCACAAAATCATCTACCGACAACGGGCTTGAAAATTTAGCAGTTCCACTTGTAGGCAATGTATGATTTGGTCCTGCAAAATAATCTCCCAATGCTTCCGGGCAATTTTTTCCCATAAATATTGACCCTGCATGACGGATTGAATCAAGGTAGTCAAAGGGATTATCAACACAAAGTTCCAGATGTTCAGGCGCAATTTCATTTGCTATTTCAATTGCCGCCATCAATGTATCTGCAACAATAATTTTACCGTTATTATCAATTGATTCTCTTGCAATTTCTGCCCTTTCAAGTTTTGGTATCTGAACTTCAAGCTCTTTTTGAACTTGTTCTGCCAGTTCTTTTGAATCTGTTACCAATACCGCACTTGCAAGTTTATCATGTTCTGCCTGTGACAACAAATCTGCCGCAACATACTTCGGATTACAGGTTTTATCGGCAACAATAAGAATTTCACTGGGACCTGCAATCATATCTATTGAAACAACTCCGAATACCTGTTTTTTTGCCTCTGCAACAAATGCATTTCCGGGGCCTACTATTTTATCAACCTTAGGAATAGTTTGTGTACCGTATGCCAAAGCGGCAATTGCCTGTGCACCTCCGACTTTGAAAATCTTATCGACACCCGCAACATATGCGGCAGCCAAAATAACCGGATTAACCTTTCCTTCACTGTTCGGTGGTGTCACCATTACAACCTCTGTGCATCCGGCAATTTTTGCAGGGACTGCATCCATCAAAACAGTTGAAGGATATGCAGCTGTCCCTCCCGGAACATACAGTCCTGCTTTATCAACCGGAATAATTTTCTGTCCCATAACAATTCCCGGTTCATCGTTTATAATAAAACTGTTTCTTACCTGTCTTTCATGGAATTTTTCAATATTATTTTTAGCCTTTTTCAATATTTCCAGAAATTCAGGCTCAATTTCGGAAATTGCTTCTTTTATTTCCTTTTCGGTCACCTGCAGACTGTCAAGTTTTGCCTTATCAAATTTTTCACAATATTTTAAAAGTGCTTTATCTCCGTTCTTTCTTACATCATATATAATATCGGCAACAATTTCTTCTACATTTACTTTAGGTACAACTCTTGAAAATATGTCTTTATTGTCAACCTCTTTGTATCTTAATATTTTAATCATTGCTTTTCCTCCAATTGCTTTGCCAGTTCCTCTACAATTTTTTCTATCTGATTACCCTTAAATTTAAAACTTGACTTGTTTGCTATTAATCTTGCACTTATCGGTACTATGCTTTCTATTACTTCAAGATTATTTTCCTTTAATGTTGTACCGGTTTCCACAATATCTACTATAACATCGGACAACCCCAATATCGGCGCTATTTCAATAGAACCGTTTAGGTGTATTATATCTATATCTCTTCCCTGCGCCGCATAATAATTTTTGGTTATATTGGTAAACTTTGTTGCAACTCTCAGAGTCTTTTTTGTATCGTCACGAAAATCCGCCTTTGCCGCAACCGCCATTTTACATTTACCTATATCAAGATCCAGCAACTCATATATATCCGGTTCATATTCCAGCAAAATATCCTTTCCCGCAACTCCTATATCTGCTGCTCCTCTTTCAACATAAATTGCTACATCGGAAGGTTTTACCCAGAAGTATCTTACCGCTTTTTCTTCATTTTCAAATATCAGTTTCCTATTATTTTCTTTTATCGACGGACATTCAAATCCTGCTTTTTCAAACATTGAATACACCTTTTCACCCAGTCTTCCCTTGGGAAGTGCCACATTAAGCATTGTTTTCAACAATTTCCACTCCCTTCTCCCTGAGTCTTAACAACTGCTTATATTTTATCTTTTCGGGTATATTTCTTTGCACCATTACACTTTTACCGTTTCCTGCAAGCAGTCTGACTGCATTGTCAAGTGCTTTTATATCACTTTTTTCATCATAAAGAATAACAGCGTCCACATCATACGGTTTTTCCGTTTCATTCAGTCTTTCAAGCATATCAAGGTATACCGCAAAACCGATTGCTTTGGATTTTTTACCCATTTTTTTCATCAGTTTATCATACTGTCCCCCGGACAATACACCTGAAGCTATTCCTTTTATGAACCCTTTAAACACAAATCCATTGTAATAATTCATATCGTTTATAACGGAAAAATCAATACGTACTCTATCTCCCAAACCGCAGCAATCCAACATTTCCGCAATTTTTATCAACTCGTTAACATCTTTTTCGTTTACATCATTTTTCACTTCCGAAAGTATAGGCTTCATTTTATCAATACTGCCGTAATTTGAGATGAGTTTTAAAAGTTTTTCGCCGTTTACCTCTTCCTTTTTGCAGATTGAGGATATTGCGTTTATATTCTTTTCACCTATACACTTTAATATTTCTTCTCTGCTCTCATCTGATAAATTAAGAGAATCAATAACAGAGGAAACTATACCCATATGCGATATATCAAGTATATAGTCACGGCTTATGCCCTCAAGACTTTTTGCCGCAAGCATTAAGACCTCATATATACAATAATCGTCAATCAACCCTATACATTCAAGACCAACCTGCATAATTTCCTTAAAAGAATGTGTACCCTTTGACACTCTGTATACATTCTCATTATAATAAACTTTCTGCACACTGTCTGCTAAATCCTTACTGTTTTTTATTATAGACAGTGTAACGTCAGGCTTTAATGCCATAAGTTTACCGTTTGTGTCTGTAAAGGTTATTATATTATCGGAAACAAGAAAATCTTTATTTCTAACATAAAGATCATATTCCTCAAATTTACTCATTTTATATTGAGTATATCCGTACTTCTGATATAAATTGCGCATTTCAAATATTGCTTTTTCATCCTCTTTAAGCACTGAATAATTTATATCCATCTGTTTACTCCTCCGACTTTTCCAATTTTTCAAGAATTAACTCGTATCCGCCGCTTCCGTACATCAGGCATTTATTTACTCTGCTTATGGTTGCCGTGCTGGCACCTATCTCTTTTGAAATTTCCTGATAGCTTTTATTTTCTTTGAGCATCTTTGCCACCTGTAATCTCTGCGAAATGTCAAGCACTTCCTTTATTGTACATACATCTTCAAAAAATTTATAACACTCTTCCACATCACCCAATAACAGAATTGCTTTGAATAATTCATCCATTTCTTCCGATCTTATACTTCCCATTTATTATCCTCCGTTTCTATATATCATTTTATAACACATTTAATATAATCTGATTTTATCACACTAATATATTACCACACTAAAGTGTTAAAGTCAACTTTTTTTGAATATAAGTTTCTTTTTTATTAAAACTATCTTAATTTAACACATACATATATCATTATTTAATCAAATTGAATAACTGTAAAATAACATTTAAATAATGCTCACTGAATAAATGCGATTTTCAATCGCATTTAGAAAAATTATGACTATTGTCAAAATTTTTCATGTAAAATCGAAGATTTTACACAGTTCGCATTGATAAAGTCTGCTGAAATAAATATTTTGGGAGCAA
>CASFSH010000035.1 GCA_949297205.1 uncultured Bacillota bacterium
CTGATGTATTATAAAATCATGTGGCAGGTCTACTTTTCTTTTTCCTTCAAAATCGGGTGATGTTAATGTCCATCCATCAGATATGCATATTTTTTTCATTTACGACACTCCTCTTAACTGAAAATTTTTCATTTTGCTATTATATGCCCTGCCCCTTTTTTTCGGAACAGGGCATAATGTCATCATAAATTTTTACATAGCAATTATATCACCAAATCAAAAAAAACTCAATTCTTTTTTTTGGGAATTGAGCCTTTTTTGTTCAGATACCATATCATTGCAAGGTTTTGTTTATATATTTTTACTTTTTGCAAAAATTTTCTTTGATTTTTATTCCCCTTTGTTTCGTCATTATTGTTTTGTATTTTATAAAATATATCGCAATATACATTATTGTTAAATTATTAGAAATTTTAATAAAATACCTTTGCAAACATTGACTTTTATTTAATTTTTATATATAATATATAGTTGAGTTAATATATAATTTTGGAAATAAATATACAAGTATGTAAATTTTTATATAAGGAGCACTGTCAATGAATAATATGGGATTAAACGAAATTCGTGAAAAGTTTTTAAGCTTTTTTGAAAGCAAGGGGTGTTTAAGGCTGGGAAGCTTTCCCCTTGTTCCTCACAATGACTCAAGTCTGCTTTTAATCAATTCGGGTATGGCGCCCATGAAAAAATGGTTTACGGGAGCCCAAACTCCTCCGAGAAAAAGGGTTACCACCTGTCAGAAATGCATAAGAACCCCCGACATTGAAAGAGTTGGTAAAACCGCAAGACACGGAACATTTTTCGAAATGCTGGGAAACTTCTCTTTCGGTGATTATTTTAAACGAGAGGCTATTACATGGGCATGGGAATTTTTAACAGAGGTTATGGGCTTTAACCCTGATGATTTATGGATTACCGTTTACGAAGAGGACGACGAAGCAAGGGATATTTGGATAAACGAAGTAGGAGTAAAGCCCGAAAGAGTCGTTAAAATGGGCAAAGAGGACAACTTCTGGGAACACGGTACAGGTCCCTGCGGTCCCTGCTCGGAAATTCACGTTGACAGAGGTGCACACCTTTCCTGCGGCCCCGACTGTAAGATAGGCTGCGACTGTGACAGATTTATGGAAGTGTGGAATCTGGTATTTACCCAATTTGACAAGGACGAGAACGGTAATTACAACAAGCTTGCACATCCCAATATTGATACCGGTATGGGTCTTGAAAGACTTGCTGCTGTTGTTCAGGGTGTTTCCAATCTGTTTGAAGTAGACACTGTAAAAAATGTTATGGAACACATCAGCCGCATTGCAGGAGTAAAATACAAGGAAAACGAAAAAACCGACGTTTCTTTAAGAGTTATCACCGACCACATCAGGTCAACCGTTATGATGGTATCTGACGGTGTTATCCCTTCAAACGAAGGCAGAGGATATGTTTTAAGACGTTTGTTAAGACGTGCCGCACGTCACGGAAAGCTATTAAATATTGAGGGACAGTTCCTTTACAAGGTTGCAGACACCGTAATTAACGAATCGGTATCGGGTTACCCGGAACTTGCTGAAAAAAGAGATTATATAAAGAAAATAATAAAAATCGAAGAGGAAAGATTTGACGCAACAATCGACAATGGTCTTGTTGTATTAAACGGATATATAAAAGATGCAAAGGCAGGCAATGCTGACCAATTATCGGGAGAACAAACCTTTAAGCTTCATGACACCTACGGATTCCCTCTTGATTTGACGATTGAAATTGCCGGAGAAAACGGACTGGAAGTCGACGTTGACGGATTTAACCGTTGTATGCAGGAACAGAAGGACACCGCAAGAATGAACAGAAAGGACGGTTCTTCATGGGACGGTACAGACAGTTATGATTTTGAAGTTACAACACCTACAGAATTTGTGGGTTATACAAAGCTTACAGCAGATGCCGAAATTCTTGCAATTGCTACAGAAGGGGAAGTTTCAAACAGTATATCAAAGGGCGAATCTGGTATTGTAATCACCGACAAAACTCCTTTCTATGCGGAAATGGGCGGACAGGTCGGAGATACCGGTTCAATTAAGACAGACAGCGCCGAAGTTAAGGTTACAGACACAACAAAGGACGGAAACGGTCTTTATTATCATCATGCAGAGGTTATAAGCGGCGAACTTTCTGTAGGACAGAAAGTTACAATGTCTGTCTGCAAAAAAAGAAGAATGGCAATTCAGAGAAACCATTCCGCAACACACCTTTTACACAAGGCATTAAAGGAAACCCTGGGAACTCACGTTGCACAGGCAGGTTCTTTGGTTACTCCCGACAGACTGCGTTTTGACTTCTCTCACTTTGAAGCCATGACGTCAGAACAGCTTGCAGAAGTTGAAAACAAAGTAAATGACGCTATCATGGAATCCATGAACATTTCAATAAAGGAACTTCCTATCGAAGAAGCAAAGAAAACAGGTGCTGCGGCACAGTTCGGTGAAAAGTACGGAGATGTGGTAAGAGTTGTTACCATGGGCGACTACTCTGTTGAATTCTGCGGCGGCTGTCATCTTTCAAACACCGCACAGGCAGGATGTTTCAAAATTTTATCAGAAGGCGGCGTTGCAGCAGGTGTAAGAAGAATTGAGGCTGTAACGGGCAGCGGAGTTATGGAGTATATTCATGCAAAAGATGAACTGGTAGCAGACCTTTCAAAAGTTTTGAAATCATCAGAGCATGATATTCTGAAAAAAGCCGAAACAGTGGTAGCAGACCTTAAGAATACTCAGAAAGAATTGGAGTCCATAAAAGCCAAATTGGCGGCAGAACAGGCAGGCGACATTATGTCAAATGCTATCAGCATAAACGGTCTTGACTTAATTATATCCCGCTTTGACGGACAATCACCGGATGCATTAAAAACAATGGCTGACGATATAAAAGCAAAAAATGAAAATGCGGTTACGGTATTTGCCGCTCTCACCGACGGAAAAATCACCTTTGTTGCAATGACAGGAAAGGGTGCGTCACAAAAGGGCGTCCATGCCGGTAAGATTATAAAAGCAATTACTGCCATAGCAGGCGGCTCCGGCGGCGGAAAACCGGATATGGCACAAGGCGGCGGAAAAGACCCGTCTAAAATCGACGAAGCTCTTTCATCAGCAGAAACTATAGTAAAGGAACAATTGAATTAAGTTTTAAAGGGAGAGGTTTTTAGCAATTCTTAAAGTTAAAAACTTCCCCCTAAAATGTATTGTAAAAATTATGAATGGTGTAATAATAATAGATAAGCCCACGGGAAAAACTTCTCATGACATGGTGGGTTTTATACGAAAGCTTTATAACACAAGAAAGGTAGGACATACAGGCACATTGGACCCGGAAGCAACAGGAGTGCTTCCCATATGTATCGGAAACGCAACAAAGGCCTGTGAGCTTTTAACAAATGCCACAAAAGCATATTCCGCACAGCTTGTTCTCGGAATGACAACAGATACCCTTGACGCCGAAGGGACAATCCTTACCGAACAGCCGGTAAATGTTTCGGAGGAACAGATAAAAAATGCCGTTTTCGGCTTTATCGGTGAAATTGAGCAGACGCCTCCCATGTATTCGGCAATAAAACAAAACGGAAAAAAGCTTTACGAGCTTGCACGTCAGGGAATAAATGTAGAAAGAAAAACAAGAAAAATTACTATATTTGATATAAAAATAACCGATATTAATATGAATGACAAAACAGTCAGCTTTGATGTTGTCTGTTCAAAAGGGACTTATATCAGAACCCTGTGCGAGGATATCGGAATGAAGCTTGGCTGCGGTGCGTATATGAACACTTTAAGAAGAACCGCAAGCGGAAATTTCAGGATTGATGACGCCCATACCCTTGAGGAGCTTGGCAGAATTACCGACGAAAAAGTTCTGGAAAGCCTTCTTATCCCCACCGACCGATTATTTTCAATGTATGACAAAATTACCGT
>CASFSH010000036.1 GCA_949297205.1 uncultured Bacillota bacterium
ATGATCATCTCCCGGGTTGTAGATTTAAGAATTTTATATTCTTATATAATATATACCCATTTTTTTCATTTTTAAACATTTTTATGTTGAATTTTTTTAAAATTTTTAGTATAATTTTAAAGTGATTATAAAATACTTTAATAATATGCAATAATTCAGGCAAAATTTGCTTGTAGAACGGAGAATAAAATGCTTATCAGTTGTGTTTTGACAGCATTATATGCTGTGTTTTGTATTTTTTTATTTAATTATTTTATTGAAAGAGAAAGAATAATAAAACCTAAGGTAAATATTTTTGCGGTATGTGCAGCGGCAGGTTTGCTTGTGAGAGTGATAACAGGGTATATTCTGCCCGGTCATTCTACAGATATGGGGTGCTTTTCGTCGTGGGCGGATATGCTGTATCATGACGGTATCGGAGCATTTTACGAATCGGAGCAGTTTACCGATTATCCTCCGGGATATATGTATATACTAACATTGTTGGGATACATTAAAAATTCATTCACGTTAAATCAAGGCTGGATTAATGTACTTATAAAATTACCTGCTATTATTTGTGATATAATTACCGGATTTTTTATATATAAAATTGCATCGAAAAAGTTTTCAAAGCAAACGGCGGGAATTATAGGCAGTATATATATTTTCAATCCTGCAGCAATAATAAACTGTTCTGCATGGGGACAGGTGGATTCAGTATATCTGATTATTGTACTGGCGTCGCTGTTTTATTTAAGCAAACAAAAACAGCTGTCGGCTTATATAATTTTTGCACTTGCTGTAGCGTTTAAACCGCAGGCTTTGATTTTTTCTCCGGTTTTTATGTTTGATGCATTTTATTGTTTGTATAACAGTAAACAAAGAGGCAAAAGTGCAGTAAAAATTGGATTATCACTTGTTGCTGCACTTATTTTTTTCATTATCATTATAATACCATTCGGAATTAATAATGTTTTAAGCCAGTATATTGATACATTATCGTCTTATCCCTATGCTTCGGTAAACGCATTCAATATATGGGCTTTGATTGGTATGAATTGGTTTGAACTGACGCCGTTAATAACAGGAATCGGATATATTTTTATTGTTCTAATTTGCGTATTTGCCGGATATGTTTTCTTTAAAATAAAGGATGAATCCAAATATTATATTACAGCTGCATTTTTGTGCTTTGCGACCTTTATGCTTTCTGTTAAAATGCACGAAAGATACGGATTTTGCGTTATGGCAATGATACTGGCAGGGTTCTGCATAAGGAAAAAAAGAAAGGATTATCTCCTTTATGTAATGTTTACCGTTTCTCAGGTAATAAATGTTGCATGGATTTTGTTTGTTTATCAGCAAGACCCGTCAAAATATTTTCAAAGTGCTTTTGTTTATATAGGGTCATTTGTAAATGCGGTAATATTTGCATATATGATATTTTGTCTTATTAAGAATACAGACAGTAAAATGCTTATTCCGTCACAAATAAAGGAATATTTAAAGACAGAAGAAAGTGCGAAGGTTGTACAAAAAGATATAATACTCATTACAGCAATAACAGCGGTATATTCAGTTATTGCACTATTTAACCTGGGTAGCATGGAAGCACCGCAGACAGGAGAAAACATAAGTCCCGGAGAAGAAACTGTGATTGAGTTTGACCAAATGTATGATATGTCAAAATTTTGCCTTTTTAACGGCGCAAAGCCCGTTGATGAAAATAATATTTTAAAAGTAAGCTTATATGATGAAAATAATCAGCTTTTAAAAACTTTTGAACTTGATGACTGTGAAGTGTTTGCATGGCATTTTCAGCCGGTTGAGGGGCTTTGGACAAAATATGTAAAAATTGAGTCGGAAAAAAATACGGATATCAAGGAAATGGCTTTTTTTGATGCGTATAATGAACAAATAAATGCCATTGCCAAAACTGCCCCGGGAATTGTTGACGAACAGGATACAATACCTGACCGTGAAAGTTATTATAACAGCACATATTTTGATGAAGTTTATCATGCCCGTACGGGATATGAATTTGTGCATAAAACAGATGTTTATGAATGGACGCATCCGCCTCTTGGTAAAATTTTTATTGCCGCAGGAATAAAAATATTCGGAATGACGCCTTTTGGATGGCGTATTGCAGGTACTTTATTCGGAATAATAATGCTGCCGTTTATTTATCTTTTTGCTAAAAAAATGTTTGGAAAAACATGGCTTTCGGCAATAACCTGCATATTGTTTGCCTTTGATTTTATGCATTTTACTCAAACAAGAATTGCAACTATTGATGTTTATATAACATTCTTTGTTATTCTGATGTATTATTTTATGTATTCATATTACAGAATGAGTTTTTATGACACCAAGCTGTCAAAAACATTTATTCCGCTGTTATTATCGGGATTATGTTTTGGATTTGGTACAGCCTGCAAATGGACGGGTATTTATGCCGGTGCAGGACTGTGTGTATTGTTTTTTATGACTATACACAAAAGATATAAAGAATATGTTGTTGCAAAAGAAAGACAGCAAACCCCGGAAGATGAATTTATAGTAAAGAACTTTTCCGGATATACGGTCAGAACCTTTGCTTTTTGTATACTTGCGTTTATTATAATTCCCGTTGTAATATATTTGTTGTCATACATTCCTTATCTCATGTGTGACGGGGGAGGTTTGGGAGCAATAATAAAAAATCAGAAAGATATGTTTGTATATCATAGCAAGACAGTTCTTGATGCAACACATCCCTATTCTTCAAAATGGTATGAATGGATAATAATGAAACGGCCGATATGGTATTATTCAGGAACAATCAATGAAAACCTGAAGGAAGGCATAAGCGCTTTTGGAAATCCGCTTGTATGGTGGGTTGGAATTCCTGCATTGCTGTTTATGATTTATTTGGCAGTTTTCAGAAAGGACAGTAAAGCAATTTTTATTGTTACGGGTTATTTTGCTCAGTTGATACCGTGGATGTTTGTGGACAGAGTGGTGTTTATATATCACTATTTCCCTTGCACCATATTTTTGGTTCTTGCAATTGTATACAGTATAAAACTTCTGAGTGATAAATACAAAATAATAAAAAAGGCTGCGTATATTTATACCGGTGCTGTTGTAGTATTGTTTATAATGTTTTATCCCGTATTGTCTGGGTGGGCAATAAACCCGGTATATGTAGATATGTTTTTAAGATGGTTTAGTACATGGGTTTTGATGTAATACACTTTGGATAATGGTGTTTCAGATTTCGACAAAGGTTTTTACCGAAATATGCTTAAAGTAAGATATTTTTATTGAATTTAAAAGGAGAAACAAAATATGAGAATAATAAATTCCGAAGAAATAACACATAAAGTTGCAAAGATGTGTATTAGTGCAAATTGCTGTTTAAATGATGATATAATGGAAGCATTTAAGAAAGCGGAAGTGAATGAAGAATCGGAAATTGCGAGAGATATAATAAAGAATCTTGAGGAAAATGCGTTGATTGCCGAAAAAAAACAAATGCCTATCTGCCAGGATACGGGAATGGCTGTGTTTTTTGTTAAAATTGGAAAAGAGGTACATGTTGAAGGAGAAAGTATTACAGACGCCATAAATAAAGGTGTAAGCATGGGTTATACCAAAGGATTTCTGAGAAAATCAGTGGTTGCAGATCCTATAAGACGTGTAAATACAAAAGATAATACACCGGCGGTTATTTACTATGATTTTTGTGAAGGGGATAGAATAGAAATTACATTTGCACCAAAGGGATTCGGAAGCGAAAATAAATCGTCAGTAAAAATGCTAAATCCCTCAGACGGAATTGACGGTGTTATACAATTTGTCATTGAAACGATAGAAAAGGCAGGAGGAAATCCATGCCCTCCTATGGTAGTAGGTGTTGGTATAGGGGGGACAATGGATAAGGCTGCATATCTTTCGAAAAAAGCTTTGACAAGAAATATAAATGAAAGAAATTCAGACCCGTTTTATGCCCAACTTGAAAATACACTTTTGGAAAAAATTAATTTGACAGGTATAGGTCCACAGGGAATGGGTGGAACAACAACGGCGCTTGCTGTAAATGTGGAGGTTTTTCCGACGCATATAGCAGGTCTTCCCGTTGCTGTTAATATTAATTGTCATGCAACAAGACATACTGTTAAAATTATATAAATAATATTTACATATAGGAAATAAACATTTTATCCAATTTTTTTGATAATATTTAATATATCTAAAAAAAATAGAGAAAATTGTTCAATTTATTACAAAATACTATTGACATAGTATGAAAAAATGGTATAATATATACATGGTACATTAGCATTATTTTTAATGCTTATGTATAAAAAAATTGAGAAAGAAAAAGGAGAAAGAGAAAATGAACAAAAAAAGACTTATCACTGGACTGTTGTGTCTTGCAACAGCGGGAACAATGGCAGTTGGATTAAGCAGCTGCGGAGAAGGGTCAAGCGGAGATACTTTGGTATGGTATACATTTGAAGACAGACCGAAAGACCTTGACACAGTTTTGGCGAAAGCAAATGAAATAATTGAGCCTGAAATAGGAATGAAGCTTGATATGCAATATATTGACAGTGCTTCTTATCAGGAAAAAATGAAGTTGAAAATGGCTGCCGGAGAGGAATATGATCTTGCATTTACAGGATACATAAATAACTATCAGACAGCTGTAAGCCTTGGTGGATTGTATGATATTACAGATTTAATTGATGAAGTGGGATTAGGAGAGGTTATTCCGGAGTTTTATTTTGATGCTGCTACTGTTGACGGAAGAATTTATGGTGTACCTAATATACAGGTTGTTTCAAATCCGGTATGCTTACAGATGGATAAAGAACTTGTTGCTCAGCTTGGAATTGATTTGAATGCTATTCAGGAAGCTGCACAGAATGCAAAAAATATTGATGATATAAAAGCATATGCTGCAATGTTGGATGATTTATTTGCAACTGTGCATGAGGCTCAGCCTGACAAATACGTATATAACCCTACATATAATTTGATTACAAGTCCAATGTATGAAGAGCTTTTACCGGGTATTTGTATTAGAAGAGACGGTTCATCAACAGAGCTTCAGAAATGGATTGACACTGAAGAATGGAACTACGGAGTTGAAAAAATCCGTGAATGGTATCAGAAGGGATATATCAGAAATGATATAGCAAGTAAGGGTACTTCATTGACAACAAACGAAGAATACAGACAAATTATTGTAACTTCCGGAACATGGAAGCCGGGACAGGATCCTTATGTAGTACAAACACACGGATATGAGCCGGCATATGCATTGCTTCATGTTCCTTATGTAGGCAGAACAAGTGCATTGGCTACCATGAACTCTGTAGGCGCAAATACAAAACATCCTAAAGAAGCAGTTGAATTTTTGAAACTTATTAACTCAAATAAAGAGTTATTCAATATTATTTGTTGGGGAATAGAGGGTGTTCATTATACCAAGAATGAAGACGGAAAAATAAAAGAAATCGAAAATTCCGGATATAATGGTCTTGGTAAAAATGCATGGAAATACGGTAATCAATTTAACGCACTCTTGTTAGAAGATCAAGAGGATGGAATTTGGGAAGAAACAGAAGAAATGAATAATACCGCTATGCAGTCTCCTATGCTCGGATTTGTTCCTGATACTGATGCAATCACAAACGAACTTGCAAATATTACAAATATAAACAGTGAATATAGGGCAAGAATTGAGTTTGGTACAGAAGATCCGTCAGTTTATATGGATGCGTATAAGAATCAGCTTGAAACAGCAGGATTAACAAAAGTATTGGATGAATTACAGAAACAATATGATGAATTTCTTGCATCAAAAGAAGACTGAAATGTACATTGAAAATTGAATAAATAACCGTACTCATACAGAGTTATGTATGAGTACGGTTAAGCAGATGAAAGGAGATTATTTATGGCGGTTAAACATGATGTTTCTGCAAATAATTTAACAACAATAAAAAAGAAAAAAAGAGTATTGACTACCAGTGACTGGCAGTTATATTCTTTATGTTTAATTCCTGTATTGTTGGTTTTTATATTTAGTTATATTCCTATGTTCGGTGTTATACTGGCATTTAAGAATTATAAGTTTAATTTAGGTATATTGGGAAGCCCATGGGTTGGATTATCAAACTTTGAATTTTTCTTTAAGTCTAACGTATTTACTCAGTTAGTATGGAATACTATATCCAATAACTTTTTATTCATTGTATTCGGTATAGTTGCATCACTTATAGTTGCTATTCTTTTGTTTGAATTAAAAAGCAGAAATGCAACAAAAACATTTCAAACCATGTTGATAACACCTCATTTTATGTCATGGGTTATAGTTTCATACATGGTATATGCTATATTAAATCCTAATTATGGATATTTAAATCAGCTTCTCAGCCTTTTTGGTATAGATAAGATTGACTGGTATTCAAAACCATATGCATGGCCGGTTATCCTTACAATTACATTTGTATGGAAAAATGTCGGCATGGACTCAGTTGTTTATTATGCTGCATTAATGGGTATTGATACATCATTATTTGAGGCTGCTGAAGTTGATGGTGCAAATAAGTTCCAGAGAACAATACATATTGTATTACCAAGTCTTGTTCCGTTGGTAACTATTCTTACAATATTGAAAATAGGCGGTATTTTCCGTGCAGACTTTGGTTTGTTCTATACTGTAACACAGGATGGTGCAAGCGGTAACCTGTACGAAACAACGAACGTTATTGATACATATATATTCAGGACATTTAAAGATAATACGACAGGTAACTCCTATGGATTGACCTCAGCGGTAGGTCTTTTGCAGTCTATAGTTGGTATGATTTTGGTTATAGCAACAAATTCATTATCAAAGAAGATTGACAAAGATTTGGGATTATTCTAAAAGGAGGTACAAAAATGAAGAAACATAATACAATTTTACAGGCAGTTTTGATTATTATTTTTATCATTCTTTGCTTGTGTATAATATTCCCGTTCTGGTTATTGCTCAGTGCTTCATTCTCAAATGAAGGTGTTATTACGACACAAGGTTATCAGATATGGCCTCAGCCATTTGATTTCAGTGCATATGAATATGTATTTAAAAATCCTGATCAAATTTTAAGGGCCTATGGCGTTACATTTGTATTTTCAATAAGTGCAATGTTTTTATCTGTTTTGCTTATGTCTATGATAGCATATCCTTTAGCAAGAAATAATTTGAAAGGAAAAAGTGTAATTAACTTTTATTTGTATTTTACAATGCTGTTCAGTGGGGGTCTTGTTCCTACATACTTATTGGTATCAAGAACATTACATTTGAACGACACAATATGGGTTTATATTGTATTAGGATTAATTAATCCATGGTATGTGTTCATGATAAGAACCTTCTTTAAAGGCATACCAGGTGAAATAGTTGAATCGGCAACTATAGACGGTGCTTCGGAATATACTATATTCTTGAGAATGATTCTTCCTCTTTCAAAGCCTGTATTAGCAACTATTGCTCTGTTTGTGTTCCTTGGCAAGTGGAATGACTGGAATACGGCTCTTATCTACATTACGAAACCCGAACTTTACAGCTTGCAGTATCTGTTGCAAAAAATTATGGAAGATATAAATATTTTAAAAGAGAATATGCAGTTGTTGCCAGGAAATATGTCCGTTGCGGATATACCGGCAGAGACCGTGCGTATGGCAATGGCAATTATTGTTGCAGGACCTGCATTGGTTGTATTTCCATTCTTCCAGAAATATTTTGTTAAAGGTCTTACCGTTGGTTCGGTCAAAGGTTAATATAATGCTCACTGAATAAATGCGATTTTCAATCGCATTTAAAAAAATTATGACTATTGTCAAAATTTTTCATGTAAAATCGAAGATTTTACATAGTTCGCATTGATAAAGTCTGCTGAAATAAATATTTTGGGGGCA
>CASFSH010000037.1 GCA_949297205.1 uncultured Bacillota bacterium
AAATGGTTTGATTTTACTCAAATAGGAATAGTTGAATAGTTAATGTATTGGTTTATTCAGAATATTGAGGAGAATGAAAATGAATAATGAATTTAAAAATGCCGGACTTTTCATACACTGGGGTGTATCTACCGAAAATGAAAACTGGGAACAGCAAATTCCAAAATATTCAAGTTTTGAAGAATTTGAGGATTATGTAAATGAGGGTAACTGGAATCCGTCAAAATGGATTAATGCTGCAAGAAAAATTCATGCAACATACATGACTCTTGCCTGTTTCCATGGTGCACTTGGATATATGAAAGCATGGAAATCAAAAATTCCGGGGACCTATACAACAAAACGTGATTATCTCGGAGAACTGATAGCAGAGGGTGCAAAATACGGTATTAAGGTGGTCGTATATATATCGGCACATCCGAAAAACGCAAGATTTTATCCCGGTCAGCTGTGGATTGATAAAAAAGCATACAGCGATTATAAAGGAAAGGATATTGATATTGAGGATTGGGATATTTGGCAGACAGTGTACTGTAAAGACGTTATATCTGAACTTATTGATAATTATCCCGATATAGGCGGATTCTGGTTTGACGGATGGTTCAGAAAGAGAAATGCCGAAGAATTATTTGCTTATATCAAGAAGAAAAAACCTTCCGTAATGATAATAAGAAATAATTTTGGACATGACGAATATGAAAATGAGGATTTAATGAGTGTGGAGGATTTCGGAAAGGTCACTGAACCTGATTATGACTTTGCAAGCTCATACTGGCAGGATAAAAAGATTACCGAATGTTGCTACCGTATGATGGAGGTAAGCGACTGGTGGTATTATAAGGAACTTCCGCCGTTTGATCCGAATATTCTTGTCAAAAGATATATAAGCATTGCTGCAAACGGATGGATACCAAAGGTTGGAATCGGCCCTCTTGCATCGGGAGATATGCCTGCAAACGGAGTAAGTTTTTTAAATAAATGCGAAGAATATCTTTCGTGGGCAGAAGAATCTGTTTTTGATATAGAGCGTGGAACACTTCCTATGGGATATATTAATGATAACGGTTATGTTATAACAACAAAAAGAGATAAAATTCATTATGTCCACATTCTTACAATACCGGACAGTGACAAGATAGTCCTGCAGGACGGAGGTATGGATTTTTCAAAAGCAGTAAATCTTAAAACAAATCAGGAATTGTCATTTAAACAGGATAACGGTAAACTTGTTTTTGACAATAGCTTTGATGAGGATTGTGACATAGTTATTAAACTGACAGAGGAAAAACAAAGAACAATAGAAGAATTTAAAATAGATGAGGAAGGAAAACTGCCTGCTTCATTAAAACTTGAATTTGACAAAAAAACTGATATATCAGGACTAATAATAACTCAAAAACAAAATTCGGCGCAGCATGGTGGAAGCTGGGCAGCAGTTGATAACAACAGATTAAAAAGCTATATAATTTATAAAAAAGAGGATAGAGAAAAGAAACTTATAGCTGAGGGAAAACTAAACGGCGTAAGAGGAATGGTACAAATTGATTTTACAACAAAGGCAAAGAAGTTGGAAATCGTATTAAATTCATCTTACGAGGAAACAGACGGGGAAATTTTTAAATTTGTATCGGCAGATGATGGATGG
>CASFSH010000038.1 GCA_949297205.1 uncultured Bacillota bacterium
AACTGTTTACAAACATATAATAAATTTACAAAAATAGCTGATAGTTAACAATGCACATTGTTTTGCTATCAGCTATTTTTTATGAGATGCATTTTTCAGTGGGACAAATCCGAAATGTTCGCAAAAATCAAGCAAATTGCCTGTTTCTCATGGCACCAACATATACTTATACTTCATATCCTGAAAACAAATGAAATGCACCGCTTATTTACCACGTTATTTAGAATGTTCTTTTCATTCCCTTAACAAGTCCTATAATTCTTATTCTTGACATATCCTTTCCCTCAAACCGTCTGGGCGGATACATGGGATTTACCGATTGAAGTTCTATAAATTTATTTCCCATAATCACCCTTTTAATAACTCCCAGCTCATCATCAACAGTTACAACTGCATAACTGCCCGATTCAACCGTTGACTGTCCTTTTATAAGAACAAGGTCTCCTTCTTTAAATTCGGGATACATACTATCCCCTATTACTTTCAGATATGCATAATCACTGTTTTCATTCAGAGAATCTTTATCTTCAAAAATATATCCTGTAATATTATCAGCTGCATATGAACCTAACCCTGCCGAAACTTCGCCCAGCACAGGAACAGGGATTCTGTTATTTTCTGTATTATCATTATTCTTTAAAATTTCCTTATGTTCGCTGATACCTTTTATCCATCCTTCATTTACTCCAAATGCATTTGCTATCGCCACAAGGACAGGTAATTTAGGTGTAGTTATAATTCCCGCCTCATATCTTTGTATGGTAGATTTAGCAACACCAACCCTTTGTGCAACATCATCCAATGTCATTCCAAATTCTTTTCTACATTCCTTTATACGTGATCCGATTAATTTTAAATCATACATTTTTCAAACTCCTTCCGTTTAAATAAGATCCACACTATTATCAGTATAACATATTTTCTTGCACAATGCAATAGTTTTTTTAAAATTTTTATAAATATATTGACATTTTAACATCATTATGCTATAATATGTTTGCACAACGCTATAAGTCAGGAGGTTATATGTTATATAAAAATTATACAAATGATGCCGTATCCGAACTGGAACGACAAAGAACCGGTAATTACGGCTCTGATCTGTTTGAAGAGGACTCCGATATAAAATGCTGTGAATGTAAAAACAGTGCTTCATCATTATTTAAAATAAATTCAAAATATTACTGTTCAGATTGCATATGCGAGTTATTACGGGAAATATTCTCGGATATGGCTGATGAATGCGACAGCTATGATATCGGCGCCAAAGACATACTTAAAGATATAATTTCGGATTTTTCCGACAATGAACTTTTATACTATGTCGAAAACAGATATGAAACAATCTGCTGAATAGCGTAAAACAAAACATACTGTATACACTTTGTACACAGTATGTTTTTCTTATTATTTAACCAAATGAACTTTTTTTGCCAACATATAAATTTTATTTCCCATTGGTATCATTTCTATTTCATCTTTTTCCAAAAGACCAAACAGAAATACCATCGCAAAATATACTATTACGGCAATTATGATAGACACAATAACAGAAATTGTATTTGAAGATATTAACAACATAGATAAACGATATACTCCAAAAGCTATAACTCCCATAATACCCGAACACAAGAGAGGTTTTATTATATATTTTTTCAAGCTGAGTTTCAAAGATATTTTTCTTGATAAAATCGTAAAACCGTAAGTAAAGGAAATTATCTGGCATACAATGGAACTTATAGGCGCACCATAGATGTTAATAGACGGTTGTCTTATTAAAATGACATTTAATATAAATTTTGCAACACAGCCCATAAATAAACCTGTAGCAGGTGCAAAGACCTTTCCTATACCCTGAAGTGATCCCGAAATTGTCTGATTTAACGCTATGAAAATCAATGCTACAGAACTTATCTGCAACAAGTCATATCCATATGGCACATTAGGGTACAATAGGTTAAAAATTGGTTTTGCCAACGAAATATACCCTGCAGCACACGGAAAGATTATTAATATTGATATAAGGAATGAATATGATACAAATTTTGAAGCTTCTTTTTTCTCACCTTTTGCAAGGGCCGCCGAAATAGAAGGTACCAATACGGTTGCAAAGGAAATATTCATTGCAATAGGAAGGTTTAACAATGTATCGCTTTTTGACAATATTCCTGCAAGCCTTACCGCCTCATCATTCAGTTGTTCCATAGTAGGTTTCAATATTGCTGTCGCATTTCCGAATATTGCAGGTATTCCACCTGCGAATGCCGTTTCAATTCCCCTTGTTATTGTAGCTGTATCGACAATTCTGTTCACCGCTGAAATAATCGCACCGAGAGAAATAGGTATTGATATTATCAAAATACTTTTAAACATAGACAGTGTGGATCTTTTTTCTTCAGGAACAATTGTACTTTTGATCTTAAGACCAATATAACTTCTGCGTTTAAAATAAAATCCGAATATATAAATTGTACTGAATACGGTTGCAAGAGTTGTAGCAAGGTTAGCTCCTGCTGCCATATACGCAGCATTTAAATCCGCATCACCGGGTGAAAATGAATACTTTGACATGAATAGAACAATAGTGACGGTAAGGATACATTTGAAAACTTGTTCAAGTATCTGCGAACGGCTTGACGCCTTCATTTCCTGCATTCCCGCAAAATATCCACGCACTACAGAGGAAAGACATACAAAAAGTATCGAGGGAGATAATGCCATAAGCACATATTTTGCGTTACGCATATGTATAACGCCTGAAGCTATAGGCTCTGCCGCAAAAAACAAAACAGATGATGCCACAATTCCGATTATGGAAAAAAGCAAAAGTGCGTTTTTATATATTTTATATGCACCCTTATAATCACCTACCGCATTTTTTGCAGAAGTCATTTTTGAAATGGCATTTGGAATACCTACCGAAGAAATGGCAAGAAGCAAAGTATATATATTGTATCCTGCCGAATAATATCCGTTTCCTTCATCTCCGAAACCCGGAACATTTGTTATAACAAGTCTGTATATTATACCCAATAGCTTAACAGTTATCTGTGCCATAAGAATTATAAAAACATTACTCATAAATGTTTGATTTTTATTTTTTCCGCCCATTTTTGTGTAACTCCCTTCGCAGATTTATCATAAGCCAAACAATATACTTTATATTGCGTGAAAACAACAAAAAAATATCCGCAATAATTTATGCGGACCCCAAATACATTAAAATAATTATAGTATATATAAAAACAAATGTCAAGCTATTATTTGTGCCTTTATTAACTTTTTATATTTTTAAAAAATATTCCATAAATTTGTTCATAATAAAAACCAACCATAAAAATGGTTGGCAATGAAATAAGTATGTAATGATAATTAAAACAGGCTGTCAGATTCTGAAAATCAATTCATTTTAAAAATTGATTTCATAATTCCGGCAAGGCATTTGGGCATTTTCATAACTACAATTTTCATATTAAAACCTCCATTTCATTTACCATCTGAAAAGACAGCAATAACCCATAATTACAATTAAAACAGCTTCAATAACAGCAACAACGCAAATCGGCAGTACAAGTCCGGCAACCACTCCGACACAAAATGTCAAAGCAGCCAATCCAACCGCTTTACAGCCAAGCATAATCATTGTTGTCACCTCTTTCTTATTGGTCTTCTTGATATATATTATTCTGAAATTTTCAAAATGTGAAAGATATATTATCAATTTTGAATTAACAGGCAAAACAATAATAAAATACGATTCCATAAAAATTTTTATATACTAAAAAGGAGCTGTTGCAAATGAGCATTTTTAAGATGCTCATTTGCAGGCTCCTATCTTTTTGCAAGAAAAAA
>CASFSH010000039.1 GCA_949297205.1 uncultured Bacillota bacterium
TATGCCTCAAGAACTGAATAACCTTCTTTTGTCAGATTAAACTTAAGTATCTCAACTATTGGTTGTTCATCATCTATAACCAACACAGTTCTTTGTTCCATAACTCTGTATCCTTTCTGTCAATTTTATGTAATCGTTTCAACCCATATTCTGTTATATTAACCAATAACCCTTTCCATAATCCGTTACATTAATTATATAAAAATATTTTCACTCATAATACAATACAACATTTGCCATATGATAACATTCTGCTTAAGTTATATTTTATCAAATTTTTTTGGTTTAATCAAGTATTTTTTTTATTATTTTCATAAATTTTGTATTAAAATAATATATCATGTATATTACAAACGCCTTAGTTGCTGAGAAGATAGGAATATTTTGAATACAGGCGTATACCTTCTGCAATTTCAGCTGACGATAATCTTGATTGCAAATATGCTTTCAGTTCTTTTTTTTCTTCTGCTGTCAGTCCGCCGGATAAAAGCCCCATTACATATCCCACATCAATTTTTGATGCAAGGGAAGTCCCCTTTGCGAAATCTGATACATTTACATTATCTTTTATATAATCATACCGACTGTCATATGCACTTGCAGGTGTTTTTACAGAGTTTTGGGTTGTGGTATTTTCACTGTCCGGCACTTCATTTTCAGTATTTTTATCCTTTTCTATCTCATCTTCATATTCTTTTGCCTTTTCTTTCAATGCTTCCGAAGTCCCGTCCTTTTCAAGCTGATTAATTATATTTACAAGTTCATCATTATCAAGATACGGTTCTATTTCCTTTAATATTTCTTCATCGGAAATTACTTCTTCTACCACTTTGGAAATTTCTTTAAACTTAGGCTTTATTAGAAAATTAAACACCGATACACCGGCGATGACAATAACCAAAATCAACGATCCCAAAACTATTGCACATATTTTAAGTCTTTTTGCAACTGTTTTATTTTTCAATTTTCGCCACCCTTTCTGCATTTTTTTTACTTATTTTATATTATACTATAAATTTAAAAATAATTCAATATAAAAAAATATATATTATAAACAAAATTATAAGGAAAAATTTATAATTTTTGATTTTTGTTTTTTTTTGTTATAAAATATATTTTGGAAAATTGTCCATGTTTTCATTTTTGTATTTTATTATGCATAATTTGTATTTTTAGTGGAAGATACATGCTCATATTCTGAGACACCGGACAAACTTTCTATACACATTAATTTATATGACAGGATGGCGTTTGTTATGGTTATAGATTTTCACACTCATATTTTTCCTGACAAAATTGCAGAAAAAGCAATTAAAGTTCTGGAAAACAACATACATGAAATTAACGGAACGGAAGAATATGCCGTTCTTAACGGCACATTGGATGATATAAAAAATTCCATGAAAAAAAATGATATTACATACTCCGTTATTATGCCTATTGCAACAAAAATGTCCCAAACTCATACGATAAATGAGTTTGCAGCATCAATAACAGGCAAAGATAATATAATTTCTTTTGGCAGTATACATCCCGAACAGGAAAACTACGAAGAACAGCTTATTCATATTAAATCACTTGGTTTGAAAGGGATAAAGCTGCATCCGGAATATCAGGGTTTTTTCATAGATTCTCCGGAATCAATAAGAATTTTAAAAAAAGCAGAGGAACTGGATCTTATTGTAATGCTTCATGCAGGAGTAGATAAAGGCATTGCTCCTCCTGTACATTGTCCCCCACAGCGTCTTAGAAATGCTTTAAATTATGTGTCGGGGAATAAAATAATTGCCGCTCATATGGGAGGATACAGAATGTGGGATGACGTTCTAAAATATTTATGCGGTACTCCAATTTATTTGGATACTTCATATTCCGTAGGGCGAATGTCTGATGAACTTACCCTTGAAATATTCAAAAAACACGGCACTGATAAAATTCTGTTTGGATCAGATTCGCCATGGCAGGATCAGGGAGAAACTGTCAGAGCAGTAAAAAAACTCGGTCTTGACAAAAACATTGAAGATAATATATTATATAATAATGGAGCAAAGTTATTAAATCTCTGAAACAAAAATAATTGATTCTTTTACG
Organism: uncultured Bacillota bacterium; assembly: GCA_949297205.1. Classification (GTDB taxonomy): domain Bacteria; phylum Bacillota; class Clostridia; order UBA1381; family UBA1381; genus RGIG1988. Next base: position 2,092 of record CASFSH010000039.1, read on the forward strand.
AAAGGATAAATCCATGAATATTAATTCTTTATTAAACAATACCCTTTCAAATGATATGGGCATAGATATAGGAACAGAATCCACTCTTATATACATGGCAGGAAGCGGGCTGGTATTAAAAGAGCCTTCTTATATTGCATATGATATATATTCGGAAAAAATTGAGGCGGTAGGAACACAAGCAAAAGAAATGTTAGGTAAAGCTCCTTCTTGTATAAAAATTGTAAGACCCATTTTTAACGGTGTTATATCAAATAAGAATATGGCGTGTCAAATGATGCATGAATTTATTTCCTCAATATCTCAAAAAACTGTACTTAAACCAAGAATAATTGCTTCTGTTTCAATGGGGAGCACACAAGTTGAACAGCGTGCCCTGTGTGATGTTCTCAATGAAGCCGGTGCAAGAGATGTTTATCTTATTGAAGAACCCCTTGCGGCCGCTTCAGGTGCCGGATGTGACATTTCTTTGGCAAGAGGTATGCTTATTGCAGATATAGGTGCAGGAAGCTGTGATGTAGCATCAATATCATTGGGCAATTCCGTCATCGGAAAATCCACTACTACTGCCGGTGATTCTTTCACAAACGAAATAACAAAATATGTACGGAAAAATTATAATATGAATATAGGTTTTCTTACATCGGAAAAAATAAAAAAAGAAATCGGATGTGCATATCCTTTTGACGGTATCAAATCCATGACTGTATACGGAAGTGATCTTACAAACGGAATACCGCGTTTTATTACCTTATCATCAGAAGAAATAAGAGATATTTTTAATCCTCTTTTATTACAGATTGCCGACATAATCAAAACAACTCTCGAAGATACTCCTCCCGAACTTCAGTCAGACATTCTTGAAGACGGAATTCTTTTAACAGGAGGGGGCGCAAAACTGCACGGAATCGATCGCTGGCTAAGAATGGAAACCGGCATGAAAGTATTTGTAACGGAAAACATGGAAGAATGTGTTATAAACGGTGTGGGAGCGGAACTTGCCAAATTAGATATTCCAAATAATCAGACAACAAAATTTTACTATTCCCTTTAAAAAAAAAATTATTGAAAGGCCTTTTATCCATGATGTTAAAATCCAATGAATCAATAGATGATTTACAGATTTCGGGTTTAAAAATAATACAGAATACAAAAGGTTTCAGATTTGGTACCGACGCAGTTATTCTTGCTGATTTTTCAAAAAACATAAGATCAGGAGAAACCCTTGATTTGTGTACCGGCAGCGGTATAATACCTCTATTGCTTTATGCCAAGACAAATACCCCTCATTTCTGTGGTATAGAAATACAGGAAGAAATAGCCGACATGGCAAAGCGGTCAGTTGAAATGAACAACCTGAATGATAAAATAGATATATGCTGCGGAGATTTGAAAAACAGTATTTCAATTTACGGGAAGAGAAGATTTGATTTGATAACCTGTAATCCGCCCTATATGAAAGCAGGGTCAGCCATTTTAAATGAAACCGATGCAAAAATTATATCTCGGCATGAAGTAAAATGTACATTAGAAGATATAATTAAAGTTTCATCATCTATGCTGACTCTTACAGGGCATTTAACCATGGTTCATAAACCGTCAAGACTTTGTGATATTATTTATCTTATGAGAAGCTGCGGAATAGAACCCAAGTGCTTACGCTTTATACACAATCACCCATGGGATGCACCGATGCTTGTACTGATCGACGGTCTTTACGGCGGAAAAAGCGATGTAAAAATATTGCCTCCCCTTATCCTGCGAAATGATGACGGAAGCGACACCGAAGAATATGAAAAAATACACTTTCCCAATAAAAACATATAAATCTGTATATAGTTTAAATACAGATTTTTTATGATTATAACCATGCTGCTATGAACAGCGGATCGGAGGAAATAAAAAATGTACGGAACATTGTATCTGTGTGCAACTCCCATCGGCAATTTGTCCGATGTTTCGGCACGATTAATCGAAACTCTGAATAATGCCGATCTGATAGCTGCCGAAGACACAAGAGTAACAATAAAACTCCTTAATCATTTTAATATAAAAAAACCCCTTACAAGCTATCACGAACATAATAAGGCAGAAAAAGGCAAATATATTATTTCTCTTCTCAAAGAAGGAAAAAATATTGTGCTTGTTTCAGATGCAGGGACTCCGGCAATATCGGATCCCGGCGAAGATCTCGTTAAACTGTGTATAGAAAATGACATAAATATCACATCCGTGCCCGGATGTGTTGCCGCAATAAATGCATTGATTCTTTCCGGATTCTCAACAAAAAGATTTTCCTTTGAAGGTTTTTTGTCTGTGAACAAAAGACACCGCCGCGAACATCTTGAATCCCTTAAAAATGATACCCACACTTTGATATTTTATGAAGCTCCTCACAAATTAGTATATACTCTTGAGGATATGTCGGAATTTTTTGGGAAAAACAGAAAAATAGCTTTGGCAAGAGAACTTACAAAACTCCATGAAGAAGTTATCAGGCTTACACTTGGTGAGGCTTCGGAAAAATTCAGAGAAGAAAAGCCACGCGGAGAATATGTAATTATAGTCGAGGGCAAACAGGACACCGACAAAGTACAAGAACAATACTGGTGGAGCGATTTTACAGTACGCGAACACGTTGACGAATATATAAAAAAAGGTATGTCCTCGAAAGATGCCATAAAAGCTGTTGCCCTTGACAGGCAAACTCAAAAAAGAGAAATTTACAACGAATATCATTCCGAAAAGAGTTGAATATTATGAGCGAAAAAAACACCAAAAAAGCTATCTTGTTGGGACTGGGAGCTGTTGCTGCATATAAATTCATAAATGGCGACGGAATTTTCAACAAACCAAGATTTTATTTTGTATATAAAGCCGCAAAAAAATATTTATCCTCCTCTCATCCGGATGCTGTTTTGGGTAAAATAATAAAAACCTCAGGTGGTGCATCCTGCATTATTTATGAAAATAACAGGCAATTTATGCTTTCTGTTTCAAAGGCTCCTGACGGAACTTATATTTTTCATGAATCAGAACTGTAACATTTTTTTACCTCCTGCGTAAAATATATTATGAAGATAATTTTCTTCTGAGATATTTATTTTTGGAGGTTTTATTATGGGTTTATTCGGAGGTTGTTCAAACGGCGGCTCAGATTCATGGATTTGGATTCTTATAATTATTGTTTTGGTTTTATGTTGCTGTGACAGCGGAAATGGACTGTTAGGCGGCAATTGCTGCAATAACAATAACTGCTGCTGATTGTCAGAAGGGTGTTGCATTAAGCAGCACCCTTTTTCAGGTTTTAGATGCAGGACACACTAAAATGAGACTTACAGTATTCCTTGTCAAACAGCCTACGAGATGGTACTTAGAATAATTGTTTTCATTCGCAGAATAATCATTTTCTTCTTAAATTTGCGTTTAATGCAAATTTATGTAAAAAACCAAACTTATATTTCACGTTGTTTTATACGTTCCATACTGAATACTACAACCTTTTAAATATTATTTTTTCGAAAGGATTTAATAAAATGAATATATCTAAAGGACTTTATATCCACATTCCTTTCTGTATACAAAAATGCAAATACTGTGATTTTGTTTCTTTTTGCGGGCAGGAGGAACAATATGACTTGTATATAGACAAGCTTTTAACCGAAGCGTCGGAATATAAAGGCGAAAATGTAGATACCGTTTTTATCGGCGGCGGAACACCCACCATACTTTCCGTCTCTCAGCTTTCAAAACTGTTTTCGGGCATATATAAAACATTTCATGTCTGCAACGGTTACGAATTTTCTATTGAATCAAACCCAAAAACACTTGATAATGATAAATTGTCTATTTTGAAAGAATACGGAATAAACAGAATAAGTGTGGGCGTTCAATCATTTAATAACAATGAACTGAAGGCAATAGGACGTATACACGACGCTGAAAGTGCCTATAATACAATAAATATGATAAAAAAGCATGGCTTTGATAATATTAATATAGATATTATGCTGTCACTTCCGGGGCAAACGGAGGACAGCCTTTATAATACTATTAATACAGCTGTTCAGCTTAATCCCACGCATATTTCCTGTTACAGCCTTATACTTGAAGAAGGCACAAAGCTTTATGATGAATATGCCTCGGGAATTTATACAGCAATTGATGAGGATTATGACCGCCGGCTGTATCACACTGCCGCAGACCTTTTAAAAAACAGCGGATATGAACGCTATGAAATTTCCAATTTTTCCAAATCAGGATTTTTATGCCGCCACAATTTAAAATATTGGAACTGCGACGAATATATAGGTCTGGGGGTTGCGGCACATTCATATATAAACAGCCGCAGATTTTATAACACTTCGGATATTTCACAATATCTTAAAGGTAATTTTCATTCGGACGATATATGTCTTCTTAACCAAACAGAAAAAATAAAAGAATATATTATGATGAGATTACGGCTTTGCGACGGAATAAACGATAACGAATTTTTTGATCGTTTTGGAACATATTTTTCCCAAAAGTACTTTCCGGCAATAAACAAACTGATTAGCGGCGGATTTATGAACAAAAGCAATAATTCCTATTTTCTTACCGATTCCGGTTTTGATGTTTCCAACAGTATAATATGTGAATTTTTGTAATATTAATTTTACAGCTTATTTGCTAAGATATAAATTGCATGATTTTTGTTTATAATAAATTAATTTTATGAACAATTTGTAAAAACAAACAAAAAAAAATAAAAAACCCTTGACAATTGAATGTATTAGTGGTATTTTATAATTGTTAGCACTCAATAAATGTGAGTGCTAAAACCAAGAAGGAGTGATCTTATGGAACTGAATGAAAGAAAACTCCGCATACTGCAGGCAATAATTGACGAATATATGGGTACAGCCGAACCGGTAGGTTCAAGAGTTATTTCCAAAAAAAATAATCTCGGTCTTTCAAGTGCAACAATACGTAACGAAATGGCAGACCTTGAAGAAATGGGATTTTTAATTCAGCCTCACACCTCGGCAGGACGTGTTCCGTCAGATGCTGCCTACAGATATTATGTCAATTCGATGATGAAAAGATATAAAATCGGAGTAAAGACAATAGAACAATTGCAGCTTGCTCTGGAACAAAAAATCAATCAGCTTGATTCCATTATTAAAAAGGCAAGCCACATTACCTCTGCCCTTACAGACTACACCGCATTTATTACAACACCTGAATTAAAAATCAACTGTGTAAAAAAATGCGAGCTTGTAAATCTTTCCGGAGGTTGTTCGCTGCTTATAATAATAACCCAGGCAGGTATTGTAAAAAATAAAATACTGACACTTTCCCTTGATGATAATTCGGCAGCTGTTTTGGGAGAAATAATCAACAAAACACTCTGCGGACTTTGTACGAACGATATTACATTTGATATTATACAGTCAATGCAGAATGAAATATCCGATAAGCTTCATCTTCCGCCGAAAGCGCTGATTAATATTCTGGATTTTGTCTATGAAGCAATTGAAGAACTGGATGACACCGATATTTATATAGAAAATGCCAAATCAATATTAAAATACAACGATATTGAAAAAGCTCAGAAAATGTTTACTTTTCTTGAGGATAAGAAAAATTTAAAAAAACTTATAAAAAGTGATTCCGATGATAAAGTTAATATAAAGATTGGCTCGGAAAATGAAGTTGAAGAACTTAAGGATTGCAGTCTTGTTACAGTGAATTATTCACTTAATAACAAAACAGCAGGGCATCTTGGAGTAATCGGACCTAAGCGTATGAATTATGCTAAAGTTGTTGCAAGTCTTGACTGCATATCCAAATACATCGATAAAATTCTTTATCAATTATATATTGGGGAAAGCGAGGAATAGAGATTGTCTAAGCAAAAAGATAAAAACATAGAAACAGAAAAAAACGAAGAAACAACTCCGGCAGAAGAAACACAGTCGGAAAATACTGAAAATACAGAAGAAAAATCTGTTTCCGAAAATGAAGAACAGCCTGTTGACAAAACAGCTGAACTTGAAGAAAAAATTAAAGACTGGGAAAACAAATATAAGCTTTTATATGCTGAATTTGATAATTACCGCAAACGTACAACAAAAGAAAAAGATTCTCGATATGCCGATGCTGTTATAGATACCGTAAACGCATTTTTGGCAGTTGCGGATAATCTTGACAGAGCGGTTACAACAACAGTGGAATCGGAGGATGCAAAAAAAGTTTTGGAAGGCGTAGAACTTGTAAAAAAACAAATGTCTGATATTCTTGCAAAGCTTGATGTTACACCTATTAAATCGGTGGGAGAGGAATTTGATCCTAATCTTCATAATGCAGTTATGCATATCGAAGATGAAAATGTTACCGACAATACTGTAGTTGAGGAATTTCAGAAGGGCTACATATATAAAAACGAAAGAGTAGTCCGTCACAGTATGGTTAAAGTTGCCAACTGATTAATTATATATGTAAATTTAACGGATAAAAGACTACTGATACAATGATTGTTTATGGTATTTTGTATGATTTTTCCGCGTTGATAATTTGTATTGCCGCATAGCGGCGGAATGGAGGATTATTATGAGTAAAATTATAGGAATTGATTTAGGTACTACAAATTCATGTGTGGCTGTTATTGAAGGCGGCAACCCATCCGTTATAGCAAATTCCGAAGGTGCAAGAACAACACCGTCTGTAGTTGCTTTTCAGAAAAACGGTGAAAGAATTGTAGGTCAGGTTGCTAAAAGACAGGCTGTAACAAATGCTGACAGAACAATTATGTCAATAAAAAGACATATGGGTGAAAATTATAAAGTAAACATTGACGGTAAATCATATACACCGCCTGAAATCTCCGCAATGATTTTAACAAAGCTTAAACAAGATGCAGAGAGTTATCTCGGCGAGCCGGTTACACAAGCCGTTATTACAGTTCCTGCATATTTCAGTGATTCACAAAGACAGGCAACAAAGGATGCCGGAAAAATTGCAGGTCTTGAGGTTTTGAGAATTATAAATGAACCTACCGCTGCAGCTCTTGCATACGGCATGAACGATACCGACCAAAAAGTAATGATTTATGACCTCGGCGGCGGTACTTTCGATGTATCTATACTTGAAATAGGTGACGGCGTATTTGAAGTATTATCCACAAACGGCGATACACATCTTGGCGGCGATGACTTTGATGAAAGAATAATTAAATATCTTGTTGATGAATTCAAAAAAGAAACAGGAGTTGATTTAACTTCTGATAAAATGGCAATGCAAAGATTAAAAGAAGCAGCTGAAAAATCAAAAATTGAACTGTCCGGAATGACAACTTCAAACATTAATCTTCCGTTTATAACAGCTGATGCATCAGGTCCGAAGCACTTGGATATTACACTTACCAAAGCAAAATTTGATGATTTAACTGCAGATTTGGTTCAGAAAACTCTTGTTTGTATAAGAAATGCAATGAGAGACGCCAATTTATCAAACGGCGATATAGACAAAGTACTTCTTGTCGGAGGTTCTTCAAGAATACCTGCTGTTCAGGAAGCCGTTAAGAAAGAAATGGGTCAGGAACCACACAAGGGTATTAACCCCGATGAATGTGTTGCTATCGGTGCCGCAGTACAGGCAGGTGTATTGGGCGGAGACGTTAAAGACTTACTTTTGTTGGATGTTACCCCGTTGTCACTTGGTATCGAAACAATGGGCGGAGTATTTACAAGATTGATTGACAGAAATACAACCATTCCTACAAAGAAATCCCAGATCTTCTCAACAGCAGCAGACGGTCAGACAAGTGTTGAAGTCCACGTATTACAAGGTGAACGTGATATTGCACAATATAATAAAACTCTCGGAAGATTCAGTTTGACCGGAATTGCACCTGCACCAAGAGGTGTACCGCAGATAGAGGTTACTTTTGACATAGATGCAAACGGCATAGTAAAGGTATCGGCAAAGGATATGGCTACAGGCAATGAGCAAAAAATTACAATTACTTCTTCATCAAATCTGAGTGATGAAGACATTGACAGAGCTGTAAAAGAAGCTGAAAAATATGCCGAAGAAGATAAAAAACGTAAAGAAGAAGTAGAAATAAGAAACAATGCCGAAAGTGCTGTATCTCAAGCCGAGAGAACATTAAACGAATTGGGCGATAAAGTTGATGCAAACGACAAATCCTCCATTCAGGCAGAAATAGAAAAGGTTAAAGAGGCTTTGAAAGGTACAGATACCGAAGCCATCAAACAGGCAAGTGAAAACTTACAGCAGGCATTCTATAAGGTATCAGAAAAATTGTATCAACAGGCTAATCCTCAGGGTGCCGCAGGCGGACAGGGATTCAATCCTAACGACTTTAACGGTGGTGCACAAGGCGGCGCAGGCTTCAATCCAAACGATTTTAACGGCGGTGCACAGGGCGGTACCGATGGTAATGTATATGAAGCTGACTACAGAGAAGTAGATAACAATGACAATAAATAAGCCAAAACAGCTTAATATATCATGTTTTAAAATATAACAATGGATTTAACAATTAAAAAGGGCGGCACCAGTCGCCCTTTTTATGGGTAGGAATACCTTAACATAATATACGGAGTCTCTGCTCCGACATTCAATATCACGGTGATGAACCGGATTATGCACCATTGAAAAAAGCAGAATATGCTGTTTAAATACAGTACAAAATTCTGTTCCAGTTATAAAGTTATCGGGTAGGTGAATTAAATTGGCAGATAAAAGAGATTATTATGAAGTACTGGGAATTTCAAAAAACGCTTCGGATGATGAAATAAAAAAAGCATATAGAAAAGAAGCAAAAAAATATCATCCCGACTTACACCCGGGAGATAAAGAAGCTGAAGCCAAATTTAAAGAGGTAAACGAAGCATACGAAGTTTTATCGGACAGTGAAAAAAAGGCAAGATATGATCAGTTCGGTCATGCCGGTGTGGATCCCAACTTCTCCGGAGGAGGAGGCGGCTTTGGCGGCTTTGACGATTTCGGAGATATATTCTCAAATATATTCGGAGGAGGCTTCGGCGGTTTCGGAGGCGGTTCAAGAAGAAACGGTCCTGTACGTGGTGCCGATATTCAGCAAGTTATTGATATTACTTTTGAAGAAGCAGCTTTTGGATGTAAGAAAAGCATACAGGTAACACGCGCAGAAAACTGTACAGCATGTAAAGGTACAGGCGCTAAAGCAGGAACATCTCCTGTAACCTGTAAACGTTGTAACGGTCAAGGACAAATAAGACAGCAAACAAGAACACCTTTGGGATATATG